>CAZPDU010000158.1:0-26112 GCA_964585405.1 uncultured Thermodesulfobacteriaceae bacterium
TATGCCGTAAGGCTTGAGTGGTAGGAGCCCGGTGAGCTGAGAGGTTCACGCCGGGTTCTCGGAGGGACTGGGGGTGAAACTCCCCCGGTCTACTCAACCAGACTACGGAACCTTTGAGTCCTGAACTTGCTTCAGAAGTGGATAAACAGGTTCGACAGTTGCTGAATGAACAGAGTGCCAGGGCACAAAAGATCATAGAAGAACACTTGGACTCTCTTGAAAAAATGGTAGAGCGTCTACTTGTAGAAGAGATAATGAGCAAAGAGGAGTTTAGTAAAATAGCAGCTGAAATTGAAAAAAAGAGCTAGGATTACAATGTAATAAAGTCTGAAATGTCAGTTTATTCAAATGTTCGGGTTGCAAGGAGTGATTTCCTTTAAAAGAGATGTATTTTAATGTAAATCGCAGTGATCTGCATGCCTGCAGTGCACGTAGGTATAGCAGGTGATAAATTTAAGCAACCTCATAATTTAGATTTTCCCAGCGGGATGAATAAGGAGAAATCAAAATGCAACTAAAGAGCAATATCAAAACATTTACAGAGTTCAAGCTTATAAAAATGTTGTTAACAATAGTATTTACATTGAGTTGTGCCATGAACAGTTTTGCATCTGATATTGATGATCAGAATGTAGCACTGTTAGACAGGACGGCCAAGGCCTTTACCGCTGTAGTTAAAAAGGCTATGCCGGCAGTGGTATTTGTCCAAGTGGAGAAGACAGTGGAAAGAAGTGGCTCATTGTCACCTTTTCAGGATCCGTCTGACCTCTTCAGTGATCCCTTTTTTGAGCGTTTTTTCGGTCCCCACTTTCAGCCAAAACCGAGAACACCAAAAAAATTCAATCAGAGTGGGCAGGGCTCAGGCTTTATTATAAATAAAGACGGCTACATACTTATTAACAATCATGTTGTAGGAGATGCTGACCTTATAAGGGTGAAGCTGGCTGATGGGAGGGAGTTTAAGGCCAAGGTAATAGGAACGGATCCACAATCCGATGTGGCAGTAATAAAAATAGATGCAACAGATCTACCTGTACTCAGCCTGGGGGATTCGGACAAGCTTGATGTGGGCGAATGGGTCATAGCCATAGGCAATCCCTTTGGTCTCAGCCAGACTGTCACCGTGGGCGTGGTCAGTGCCAAGGGAAGAAGTCGCATAGGCATCAATGACTATGAAGACTTTATACAGACTGACGCTGCCATAAACCCCGGGAATTCAGGCGGACCACTTGTTAACATACACGGAGAGGCCGTCGGCATGAATACCGCTATATTCTCCAGGAGCGGAGGCTATATGGGTATAGGTTTTGCCATTCCCATAAATATGGCAAAGGCCATCGTGAATCAACTCCTGGAAAAAGGCAAGGTCACCAGGGGCTGGCTAGGTGTAATTATACAGGATATAGACAAGGAGCTTGCTAAATCCTTTGGCATGGAAAAGACCGAAGGAGTGCTGGTAGCTGAAGTTTCAGAGGGCTCTCCTGCAGAAAAAGCTGGTCTGAAGCAGGGTGATATCATACTCAGCCTGAACGGTAAAAAGGTTGAGAAACTGGGGGAACTCAGAAACAAAATAGCAATGACTTCACCAGGGACCAAAGTAAAGTTGGAGGTGTTGAGAGAAAACAGACACAAGACCATCCAGGTTACCATCGGTGAACAGCCCGTTGGCAAGAAGGCTATGGGCATGGCCCAGAACGAGATCCTGCAGAAGCTCGGTCTTGTCGTGCAGGATCTGACACCAGAACTGGCGGAACAACTAGGATACCGTGAGTTCAAGGGTGTTCTGGTGGCAGAGGTGCAACAGGGGAGTCCGGCAGCCCGTGTGGGTATTCGCTCTGGACAACTTATAGAAGAGGCGAATCGCAAGCGCGTTCACAGTATGGATGAATTTGTAGAGGCCTTGGTCCAATCAGAACAGACCAAAAGCGTCCTTCTCAGAATCCGTGACGGCGAGTTCAGCCGTTATGTAGCCATACGTATAGATTAGGACTCTTAAAGAAGATTCAAATGTCCCGAGGCCAAGGAAATCCGGCCTCGGGTCTTTCTAAATTCATACTTCTAAAGGTCTTTTCCAATGTTTTTCAACCCCTTTGCCATTTTTTTATTCCTGCTGCTTCTATTGGGGCTGATCTTCCTTTTTGCCCTCATACACGTAGGAATTATGACCATAGCATTTGAGAAGATAGGCTTTGGTCCATGGCAGATTTTCACCTTTTTACTGGCATCTCTTTTGGGTAGTCACATAAATATCCCTGTCAAACGAATAAAAAACAAGATCGTAAATATCCCCTCCAAGGTCAGATCCTTTGGCATTACCTACAGAATTCACGCAAGTTCATTTCCCGGCACAGTAGTGACGGTTAATTTAGGCGGGGCGCTTGTACCCCTGTTTCTTTCCGTTTACCTGATGCTGAAATGGCGAATCTTCTTCGATCCCCTGATAGGTATAGCTATAATTGCAGCCGTAACCTACTGGATGGCTAGGCCTGTGCCGGGGCTTGGTATAGCCCTGCCTATGTTTATTCCTCCTTTTCTTGCTGCCCTGGTAGCTATTTTAATTTCCGCTGACGATCATGCACCGATTGTGGCATATATTGCCGGAACTCTAGGGACTTTGATAGGGGCCGATCTCCTGCACTATAAAGACATAGAAAGGATCAATGCACCGGTTGTATCCATAGGAGGGGCCGGTACATTCGATGGAATCTTTCTTACTGGTATTATAGCTGTCCTTTTAGCCTAAAGGAGAAAAAAGATGCTGAAACCGGTTTCTTACAAAACCGCTGAAGGAAAAAACAGGGTGGATTCCTTAATTCACCGCCAATTTGAGATCTCGTCACAGCATGAGGCCGAGGTAAAGGAGATACTTGAACAGGTAAGAGGTAAAGGAGATCAGGCTGTAGTCCAATACACAAGACAGTATGATGCCCCTGATTTTGAGGTCAAGAACCTGGCAGTCTCCAAACAAGAGTTAAAAGCAGCCTATTCAAAGGTAAATAACAATTTCCTGCTGAGCATCAAGAAGGCCATCTTACATATTGAAGAATTCCATATGCATCAGAGGCCAAAGTCATGGATAATGACAAGGGAAGACGGATCTGTATTGGGACAAATGATACGGCCTGTGGATGCCGCCGGACTGTATGTTCCGGGGGGCAAGGGGGGTGAAACTCCGCTGGTTTCTTCTGTCCTTATGAATTCAATCCCTGCCAAAATTGCAGGAGTCAAACGGATTGTGATCACCACTCCGCCCGACAGGTATGGGGACGTTAATCCTTATTTGCTCGTAGCGGCTTCAGAAGTGGGAGTAAAGGAAATATACAAGATTGGAAGCGCCTGGGCCATCGGTGCCCTGGCCTTTGGAACAGAGACAGTGCCTTCTGTAGACATAGTAGTGGGACCCGGCAACGTCTATGTTACACTGGCAAAGAAGATGATAGCGGGTATTGTTGGAATCGACATGGTGGCAGGACCAAGTGAGGTACTTGTTATAGCAGATGATAGCGCAAAATCAGAGTTTGTTGCAGCCGATCTCCTTTCTCAGGCAGAGCACGACCGCATGGCAACAGCCATGATGATTACTACATCTGCGAGGCTTGTCGAAGAGGTGCCTGCAGTGCTGGAAAGCCAGCTGGAAAAGTTGGCAAGGCGGGAGACTGCAATCGAGTCCTTAAAGACAAACGGTCTGTTACTTAAAGTCGATGATCTGGAGACGGCTGCCGGGATAGCAAACAGGATCGCACCTGAGCACCTGGAATTGATGGTCTCAGACCCTTGGGGACTGCTTCCAAAGATCCGTCATGCTGGAGCAATATTCATGGGGAGCGCCACACCGGAGCCAATAGGAGACTATATTGCCGGGCCCAACCACGTACTCCCCACTATGGGTACAGCCCGGTTTTCTTCAGCCCTTGGAGTGGAGACCTTCATGAAGCAGACAAGTCTGATTTCTTATTCCCGTGAGGCCTTCCAAAAAGATGCTGATGACGTAATCCGTCTGGCGGAAATAGAAGGCCTTACCGCCCATGCCGAATCCATAAGAGTAAGGCAGGGATAAGCGGCCCGCGGTTATATATTATAATACCTGTCAGTGTATCTCATAATGCGTTTATGCCACGGGAGATTGTTGATATCAGCCAAATCATTATTCCGGCCCTTTAGTAGACCCTTTTTCTATTAATTAGCTGTGGATACATTTATTATTTAATAGGCCTTAATAAGAATTGTAAATTGCCCTTCTATGCAAGGGGTGCGGGTTTCTTTTCTGATTTCGGCCTATTTTCGATCCATTATATCGGCAAGGCCCATAGCCTTGCTACGTTTGATCCATTGTTTACGCGCTAGGGCTCGCATGTCTTCAACATTATCTGTTTCATCCATGATTTCCATACCCATAATAGTTTCAATTAAATCTTCCAGTGTCACGAGTCCGGCCGTTTCTCCGTATTCATTAACGACTATGGCAATATGCTGGCGATTATTAAGAAAGCGCTCCAACAAAGCTGTCAACGACACTGACATCGGAATTGCTATTATTTCGCGTTTTAATGTTTTTAGTTTTTCGTCCCCTCGTTTCTGTGCAGTGAAAATCAAGACATCATCTTTAAGGACAAATCCGGTTATATCATCAATATTAGACCTGTATAACGGTATGCGTGAGAATGGATTTTGGGCTACCTGTTTCAATGAATCAATGATCTTCATGTCTTCAGCCAGTGCCAAGATTACAGCGCATGGTGTCATAATATCGGCCACATGTAGCGACTCGAATCTTAATAGGTTTTGAATCATCCTGGATTCCTTGCTATGAATCTGTCCTGTCTCTACACCGACCGAGGCCATGGCGATGAACTCGTCACGACTGAAAATATGTACATCCTTTCCACGCGAAATATATTTTGTCAGCTTCTCCGAGATCCACACGATTGGGTAAAGGGTCACAATCAGTGCATTAACAAAAATTGCCATCGGTCCTACGAGTTTTGACCAGTAGGTGGCACCTATGGTTTTGGGGACTATTTCGGAAAGAAAAAGGATCATAATCGTCATGGCAGCCGAGAAAAGGCCGAACCAAGTGCTTCCAAATATGACTGCGGCCTGGGCCCCAGCACCGATCGCCCCGACTGTATGCGCAGTAGTGTTTAAAGTCAAAATAGCCGCAAGGGCTCGATCTAAGTGATCCAGCTTCAATCGTTTTAAAAGGGCAGCACGCCTGGGTCGCTTTTCTTTCTGTCCTTCGATATATGAAGGCGTAATGCTTAATAGTGCCGCTTCCGCAACCGAGCAAAGAAATGAAACGCCTAATGCCAGCAACACATAAGTAATCAACAGTGCAACGTCAGTGCTGTTGTTAATAATTGATTCGTTTAAATTGTCTGTGCTAAGGGCGTAGGCCGGAAAAGCCGAGATCAGTGTCAATATAAGGGCCAAAATTCTGTACAACCTTTTCAATGAAAACCTCACAAATCTATTTCGTCTCCATATTGTTAATTCGAATGATGAAATTCAGCCGCCCAGATGCGAGATTGTATGAATCGCCCGATTGGCGGTCCTGATTTAGATATCTGGGGCAAAGCGGATTGCCCGCCTTATATCAAACATCTTCAGCGAACACAAAGATGTTATCAATGGCCCGATTTCTTATTCCGTATCAGTCTGCGAGTAGTCACGGTTGATAGGGCAAACCCGAGACATGCCCGTCGGTATCTCAAAGGAACCTGGGCCACTTTGCTACGAACCTTACTCGTAACAGGGGGGACAGATACTTCACCAAGATATTCCAACAGGTAATCGCGTATCACTAAAAGAACCGCCTCTTTTATTCGAGCTCACGAATTTATGTCAGCGTATTTCGCTGTCTTCTATTTGTCTCCCCGGGCTTACTCAGTCTAATAAATCGAAAATTAATCATGCCCAGCGGGGTAAGTTTATATTTTCGCCGATGCATAAGCTCCAGTTGCTATAGCTGGTGACGGGGAAGTGCTCATTATAATGTACTTTTTTGTAAAGACAGAACCACTTGGACGGGATTTTTAAAATGCAGTCCACCGCCTTGGCAGAGACATCATCAAGGGCCATTCGTATGGATCTCATATTATATCTCTTCGACATAGATCTATTATAGCTATAATAGTCCACACTGAAAGTCGAATCAATCATATTTATATGGCCAATGTCTCATATCACAGGCAGTAAAAAGAACTCAGAGGAATGAGCGCTATCTGGCGAAATGTATAATATAACTATACCGGTTCACTTATGCTCTCTTGCTGTTTTTACCAGCCAACGGAATAATGCAAACTGTGAAGGCAGATATATGAGATATTCAGGATGCCATTGCAGGCCTATGATCCTGCCCTTTCTCCACTCCACCGCCTGTATAATTTCGTCCAGATCCCAGCCTACCGCCTGAAGATCAGCGCCGGTGTCTTTGATTGCTTGATGATGAAGGCTGTTCACACGCAGACGAACCTTACTGCAGATCTCGGCCAATATCGAATCGGGTGACAGGCTAACCTGTTTGGTCGGCAACAGCCCGGGCCGGTTATGGGTGCGTTTGCGTAATGCCCTAATATCCTGATATAGGGTTCCACCTCGAACAACATTGATTAGTTGCGCACCCCGGCATATTCCCAATAATGGAATATTCATTTCCAGCGCCTTTTGAATCCACTCTATTTCCAGCCGGTCACGTGCCGAGTCGGTCTTGACCTTGGCATCGAGGTCTGAGTTGTAATGCTCCGTGCTAATATCATCACCACCACCGATGATCAGGGCATCCAGGGGTTTTTCATCAGGAGAATGGCGGACACTGATCCTTTCCGGCGCCGCACCGGCCAGTTTCAGTGCGAGGGCTGTACACCACCAGCCTGGTGACCATCGCCTATCGCTGCCGGTTACACCAACCCGTGGTTTCTTAACCATTGATCAATAAACTCTACCCACTTATTACGCCTTATTCCGATAATTGGCTGGTCAGATTCGAGGAATACGGTGCTCAGTTCATCAAGTTTATCCGGTCGTTGAGACAACTCCTCAACTACCCACCAGTTATTCCAGGATAAGGCCAGTGACCAGTCTTGATGTTCAATGTTGCAATTCGGCAGACGATAGTGAAAGGCGGGTCGGGCCTTAATCTTGGGGTCATCAATTATACGGCGTACACGCTTTTCATCTATCTCCGACAATATCGGCAGCAGGTCAAGTGCTCGGTTACGGCTTGCATTATATTCCAAATAATCAGAGAATAACTCATTCATAGTGGGTTTCGACTTAGACAGTACCAGCTTCAGATAAACCTCTGGATACAGATCGATATAAGGACTGATTTTACGTGTTATATTGACTTCATGGGCTTTTACCAGCCACCACTGTAAGATGACAAAGGCCCTTAAATAGGAAAACAGCGTCGCGGAATCGAGACTGGGGATTTCTGCATTAATATGCACGCCGTAGGCCGCCAGAAAGGATTCTTTAGTTCCCTCGGCGCCAGCGTCGCGCAACGCAGCCACCATCGAATCCAGTACTTTCAGATTGGTTATCGGGATCGGCGGGCAGACCACCTCTACAGGAACCAAAAGAGCTGCGGCCTTGCTGAGTTGGTCTATCCACTCTCCGCCCTCTTCGTGTTTCTTGGCTTCCGCTGCCTTACGTTTAAGATAGTCCCAGTCCAGTTCGACATTGAACTCTCCCAGTGATTCTACATAAAGTACCTGCTCTGCCTCATTTTTAGCCTGCAGATCACCGCCCAGCGAGGACTGGATGGCATCAACTGTCTGATCGAGGGTGAGGCCGGAAAATTCTAATTCAAATCCAACCATGCGGGGGCTACCGTCGTCTTTGGCTATAACAGGCGGGATCTTGAATTTTAGCGGTTCAACATTCGATTGTAATCCCAATGCATCACTTACCATTTGGAGTTTCTATACCTGTATCCTTTCGAATAGTTTGCTGCCTATCATGAGTAAGACCGCTGTTATTATAAAAAAAATCGAAAAGTCAAATCCAAGCCTGAACTGCCCTTCACCGCCTAACATAATTCTCAAACCGTCTACGCCATAAGATAACGGGTTGATTTGCGCTATGAAGTTAATGGAGGCAGGCAACCCCTTTAAAGGGAAAAGTGCTCCAGATAAGAAGAATATCGGCATTATTAAAAAATTCATAATAAGAGGAAAGGCTTCCATATCTTCAAGCTGGGTTGCTATGGTCGTTCCCAAGAGGGTAAAAAACATGGAAATTAAAAACATAAACAAAACAGCCGGGAACAATATGATGCCATTTTCTATCCTGAACCCCAAGAAAATACTTATAATTAAAACAAGTGTACCCTGCAAAACTGCTATAGTAGTTCCCCCGAGTGTTCTGCCTATCAACAGTTTAATTCTCGATACGGGAGCGACGAGGGATTCTTTAAGAAAACCAAACTGGCGATCCCATATAAGTGACATTCCTGAAAACATGGAGCCGAATAAAATAGTCATAGCGACTATGCCGGGTGTTAAAAACTGTATGTAATCCAAGCCTCCTGCTCTCTCAAATACTGGACCGAATCCGAAACCCAGAGCAACAAGGAACAAAAGCGGCTGAGCGATAGAACCCAGCACCCTGGGTTTGGAACGCCAGTAAAGTTTTAACTGTCTCCGCCACATTATATATATAATTTCCATTATTATATTTTCCTGATCAACCTCATCCTGTCCATAGGGCTGGAAGACTGCTTCCTGATATCATACCCCGTTAATTTAAGAAACGCATTCTCGAGCGAATCTGTATAAGTTGATGTCCTGATCTGCTCGGATGTTCCCGATGCAATAATTTTTCCTTTGTCTATTATAAAAATTTTTTTCGCCGCCTTTTCCGCTTCATCTATATTATGGGTGGTAAAAAATACCGTGGTCTCTTTTATCTTATTCAGTTTCATTACATGGTTCCATAAAAATGACCTTGTCTGTACGTCTAGTCCCAGCGTGGGCTCATCGAGAAATAACACTTCTGGTTCATGAAGCAGTCCCCTGGCTATTTCTAGCCGCCTTTTCATTCCACCGGAGAAGGTCTTGACCAAGTTTTTTTTCCTTTCTATAAGGCCCACATGTTCAAGCATGATATCTATTTTTTCCTTCCTATGGCTTTTGGGAATGCCATATAAAATGGCGTGATACTCCATGTTTTCATATGCTGTCAGCTCGTCGTCGACGCTTACGTCCTGGAAAACGATACCTATTGATTTTCTTACCGCATTCTGATCAAGAAGTACATCGTAGCCATTAACCATAATCATGCCAGAAGAGGGTTTTAGGACAGTAATAAGCATCTTTATTGTGGTGCTTTTACCAGCTCCATTAGGCCCAAGAAAAGCGACAATTTCTCCCTTATTAATGCTGAAAGATATGTCATCTACGGCTTTAAAGTCTTTATATGATTTCGAAAGATTATTTACCTCAATTATTTTCATAATTTTATGAAAACCGATTCCAATATTTTCTGATTAATTAAGGGGTTATAGAAAAAATCTGTTGAAGGGCAGGGGTTTTAACATTTCTGAAATATATTAAGCATTAAGTAATATATCACAAACCTTAAGGTATGGTACTGTTATGGTATACACTGTTTTTGGTATTTTTTTCTGGAGAGTAAAGAGAGTTTTATGTGCAGGTAGATTTTGTGTTTGATCATTACTATTTCAGACCTTGTGAATCGGGCCATTTATGATCTTCAAAGGTAATACAAAGACACTTTTTGTAAGAGGGAAGGCGGTCTTTGAAAGAGAACTGATTTTCTTCTTTTACACAATTACGACAACACGGATTTGAAAAGATGTAACCACTTGATAAGCTTCTTGCGACCAGTCATTCTCACTATCTGATTTATTTGATTAAATAATATCTAAAACTCTTTTGGAATAATGCTGCTAAAAAAGGCCAAATTTTTCTTGGCTATACTGTTTCAAGTATTTCATTGCAAGAGATAAAGTACAGTGGAGGCCCTGCAGCGAAATCAAGACCCTCAAAAAGCAAGTTTTCAGTTACGCACTGCCTGAAATGGTGTGGTATCAAAAACTCTGTAAAACTATTTTAGTAGCTCCTCTCGATTATCTGAATATAGAGCTGTCTATTTTATCTCATTTTACAGTTCAAAATATCGAACTTTCAGATGCATCCTTTATTTTATTAAAAATATTTATGGTCATCCTACATTCATGTCCAAAATCAACCCAATAATGCCAAACAGTTTCAGCACTGCAATGTATTATGGTCTGTCTTTCTCCTTTCTGGATCAACTTCAGTTTTACGATATCACCGGCAGGGCTCAAAAAAGTAGCATGTTTTTTCGCTTCTATAGAGTAATTTTCTTTATCTGTATTTTTTATAGTCATCCTTTCAGTGGGTAGTATTTCAAGGGTTCTTTCCCAAACTACATCAATCGGGGCATTAATTATATTTTCAGACTCTGCCCGTCTGGTAGTAGAATAACTGCTACAACTTACTATGATCATAAGTAAAATCGAGATTGATAATAGTTTTTTCATGTGTTCCCCTCTTTATTTAATTAAAAATTTCAAAAACTCAATACATAATAGATAGCCTGCTATTTTATATAGAAAATAACAGCGGGTCATTATAAATATTCAATATTTAGATTAGCAAATTATACGGCATTTTGTACATAAATTTAAAGATTCAACTTCCCAGTCTATAGCCACTTTAAACTTTTTTGAGAGAATTTATCATAGGCCGATTATTTATCGAAGCGAGTTGTTAGACGCATTATCAGGCTTTATTGTCAGGTCAGACACAAGAAGAGCCAGAAATAGATGAGGCTGTGTTGAAAGGACTTTCATGAGTAAAATCAGGTAAATAGTGTCCCTGACTCTCAAGCCCTTGAACAAACGCATTTTTGAGACCAAGATCAAGTGCATAATCTATTACCTTATCATATTCGTCTTCAGTCAGAGTTCGGTTTAGCCCTGGATAATCAAATGCCTTATATCGGGGAGAATACTGTGACATTATACTGACGTAGGTATACAGAGACAAATCTGCTAAAAAGCGAAGACATTTTTCACTATTATCAAGGTATTCGGGCAATACCAGATGCCTAACCAACAAGCCCCGTATAGCAATATCTTCCTTATTCATTTCCAGATGACCAACCTGGTCCAGCATTTCCTTGAGGACTTCAGGGACTACATCCGCATAGTTGCTCACCGCGGAAAACCGCATTCCAAGTTCATTATTCAGATATTTGATATCCGGAAGGTATATATCCACAAGACCCCGAATTTGTCTAAGTGCTTCCACTGAATCATATCCATTGGAATTGTACACAACTGGAATCACGAGACCTTTTCGTTTTGCCATCTTAATCGCATCGGCCATGTGAAAGATCATATGAGAAGGTGAAACAAAATTGATATTGTGTGCGCCTTCGTTCTGAAGACGGATCATCTCAAACGCAAGCTCATCTACAGTCAGAGTTCTGATGTGGCCCTGCTGAAATTCCTGACTGATCTGGTAATTCTGGCAAAACACGCAGTGAAGATTGCATCCGGCAAAAAAAATAGCGCCTGAACCTCTTGTTCCCGAAATTGGGGGTTCTTCTCCAAAATGTAGATCCGCATGAGAAATTTGAATACCGTTACTGATTCTGCAGAACCCGACTTTACCTTTAAGCCGGTTAATCCCGCATTTACGCGGGCAACATTCACATTTTCTCAATTGATCTGTTAACTGTCTATTCATATTTTTTAATCTACTGACGGGAAATTGGGGAGATCGGGAAATAAGGGACAATGACCATGAACGATCACCGTTATGGCTCAAAAACGGGTTCGTGCCTCCAAGGCCTTTTGCAATGTCATGCGATCAGCGTATTTTAGGTCCATGCCCATAGGAATGCCGCAGGCAATCCGAGCCACTTGTAGGCCGAGCTTTTTCAGGTTTTCAGCCAGAAATGACGCAGTGGCATCTCCAGCAACAGTGCTGCTAGTCGCAAGTATTATCTCTTTTATGTCTTCTTTTTTTACACGTTCGAAGAGTTCCTCTATTTTGAGCTGATTGGGTCCTATCCCATCCATGGGTGAAAGGACTCCGTGAAGCACGTGATAGCGCCCCCTGAAGGCCCCCGCCTTTTCCAGGGCCAGCAGGTCTCCGGGATCTTCAACGACGCAGACTACGGAGTTATCCCTTTTACAGTCAGCACAAACAGGGCATGGATCCTGCTCGGAAAAAGTAAAACAAATTGAGCACAGGCCTATTTTGCCGTGAAGTTCTGCAATAGAATTTGCCAGCTCCTGGGCCTGGGCCTTTGGCCACCTCAGTATCTGAAGGGCGAAACGTGTGGCAGTTTTTTCACCGACCCCGGGAAGCCTTTCAATGTCCTTAATGAGCCTGCTAAGGGCAGGCGGAAGAGCAGAAGTCATTTACATTCCAGGCAATTTGAGGCCGCCTGTCAGCTTTGCCATTTCGCCTTCTACCATTTCTTTGGACCGGGTCAGCGCCTCATTTACCACGGCCACTATAAGGTCCTGCAACATTTCTATATCTTCGGGATCGACAACTTCTTTTTCAATGGTTATTGATACTATCTCCGGTTTTCCGTTTGCAACGGCCTTGACCATCCCGCCTCCTACCGAGGCCTCTATCTCTTTTGTGGCCAGCTCACTCTGGAGCTTTCCGATCTTTGTCTGGAGGCGTTGGGCCTGCCTCATCATTTCCTTCATATTTGGCTGCATTATATAACTCCTTTCATATCACACTTCTTGTCCTCTATTTGAAAATATCCTTACATCGGAAATTTGAGCATGAAAGACTTTAACGGCTTCCTTGACCAGGGGTGATTGAATCAGTTCATTCCGTAAACTAAAAGTTTTTCCAGCCGCTCCAGCATCGTCATTGTCACAGATTTCTTCTATTACGACATCGGTCGCGCGCTTGAAAAACTTTTTTGTCAGCTCTCTTAGGCTCTGCTGATGGTCCACTTCGCAGAGCATGTCATGCTGTATACCCGACCGACATTTGAGTTGGATAAGATCCCCGTTGTTTTTTATTTCTATAGCCTTGCAACAGGTCAGTAGCGATCCGAGGACAGGATGTTGTTCTTTAACAGAATCTACAAAATCAGTCCATGCCCCAGGGCTGCATTTTTTTTGCGTCACAGATACAGGATTGACTGCGGGCGCCACCTTTATTTCTTTAGCATATCCTTCAGAAAGATTTTTCTCTTGGATTTTTACTGACGATAGAAGTTTATCCACTTTTCCCAGGAGGTCATCTATTCCCACAACCTCTTTTATACTGCATAGTCGGATAACCAGCATTTCAAGAGATAGCTTGGGTGTGGTACTTCTGCATATTGCCTCCTGACCCTTTATTAAGGCGTCCAGCACCTGGAAAAGGCTATGGGCAGAATACTTTGAAACTAAGGGAGAAAATTCCTTAGCATCTTCTCTGCTAAAATCCAGCAAAGTCACTGCACTGTCCAATTCAAGATTTTTCAGTACCACAAGATTCCTGAAAAAAAATACTAGATCCGTAATGAACTTCTGGATATTTCCCCCAAAGCTGTATACGTCATCGATAAGCTTGAGGGCCTTGGATATATCACTTTCAAGTATAGCAATGGCAAGCTCCTTGAGTACCTGTGTCTCCACAATACCTAGCACTTCACAGGCCTCTTTTAATGAGGTGGCACCATAAGCAGCCACTTGGTCAAGAAGGCTCAGACTGTCCCTTACGCTGCCTTCTGCCTCTCTTGCAAGCAAAAGTATTGCGTCCTGTTGCAGTCCCATGCCCTCTGTCCTGACTATACTGCTCAGGTGATCCGCCAATTCTGCCGTACACAGCCTGCGGAATTCATAGTGCTGACATCTCGAATTTATAGTAGCTGGGATCTTCTCGGATTCTGTCGTTGCAAATATGAAATACACATGGGAAGGCGGCTCTTCCAAGGTCTTTAAAAGTGCATTAAAGGCTTCCTTGGTCAGCATATGTACTTCATCTATGATATAGATCCTGTATCTGCAACGGGTAGGAAGAAACTGTATATTTTCCCTCAGTTGGCGTATTTCATCAATACCGCGGTTGGAAGCCCCGTCTATCTCCTGCACGTCGATAGAAGAACCGGCGGTTATCTCCCTGCATATTCCACATTTATTACATGGATGAGGGGCAGGACCGTACTCGCAATTCAGGGCCTTTGCCAGTATCCTGGCTACGGAGGTCTTGCCGGTACCCCTCGGTCCGCTGAAGAGCAGAGCATGGGCAACACAGCTGTTCCTCAGCGAATTTTGAAGGGTTCTGGTTACGTGTAACTGACCGATTACCTCTTCAAATGTCTGAGGGCGCCATTTTCTGGCAAGAACTAAGTAAGACATGTATTAAGGTAAGTTGACCTCTGAGAAAAAATGATAGCCAGGCACCCCTGCGACACACGAAGGGCCCTACTGCCGTTGCTTCCTTCCGGACCTGGCGGGGTTCGCAGGGTTTCATTGCGCAGGACCCGGCTATCAAAATATTTTATATGTTCTTAAAAATTTTGGCGGAGAGGGTGGGATTCGAACCCACGGTACACCTTTTGGGCGTACACACGATTTCCAGTCGGGCCCCTTCGGCCTCTCGGGCACCTCTCCGCATGAATTAATTTATTTCCTGTCTGCCTGATGCAATGGAATGAAAGTGTTTGTCTCCAAATCAATTCACATTGTGATTTTTCAAGGCTGACACAGATATACCTATACTATTGTGAGGCTTTGCAAGTCAATATTTGAATTGTCCATAATGCAAGTCAGTAAAGTCACCAGATCACCCAATTTCCTGGCGGAGAGGGTGGGATTCGAACCCACGTTACGCCTTTTGGGCGTAAAGACGATTTCGAGTCGCCCCCGTTATGACCACTTCGGTACCTCTCCAAAAAGTCTAAACTAACAGAATTTAGCCAATTCATATTGGCTCACTTTGAATTTCAGGTCCTGTAATTTTACTTTCGCCTTTTTTGAAAGAAGGACTGAATCAGCGATTGACACTCCTGTGCCAGTACTCCATGGCTTATCTCTAGACAGTGGTTCAACCTCGTGTCCTGAACGATATTATAAAGCGTTCCACAGGCGCCGGTCTTAGGATCTCGAGCACCATAAACCAGCCGCTTGACCCGGGCAAGGAGTATGGCGCCGGCACACATGGAACAGGGTTCTATTGTAACATACAGAGTCGTGCCGGTCAGCCTGTAATTGCCAATCTTTTTGGCGCCTCGTCTCAAGACCAATATCTCTGCATGTGCCGTAGGATCGCATTGTTGCATGAGCATATTACCTGCCCTGGCCAGTATTTGACCCTTTTCATTTACAAGAATCGCTCCCACAGGCACTTCCCCATGTCTACCTGCCATCTTGGCCTGTTCAAGGGCCTGCCGCATGTATTTCACATCATCAAGCATAACAGTGAAAGGCTGAATCAAGCATCCTTTAAAGTCTAATTGCCTACCACACGGCGAGAAAATGTGATATGGGGCTTAACCTATTTATTAGATCTTGATTTTTACAAGTAGCTAAGGATTCAGGTGTATGCCTTCAGGCAACAAGGGTTCCGGATCCACAAGCTCAAATCCGGCATTAACAAGAATAGAATGGACTGCACTTATGTTATAGGTCTGGACCCTGATATACACTATTCCAGGGCTTTTTTTATCTTCAGTCATTTTGCTTCTGCTAAGTCTTGTAAAAGGGATTCCTTTCTGCTCCAGGACTTTGACTATCCTGGCCAGGACATTAGGCCTTCCATCATCTTTTATGGTAATAAGTGAGCTGCCCTTTTCTGCAAGTCCGAATATTATCCTGTATGCCCTTATCAGATCCCGCATGGAGAAAATTCCGACTACTACACCCTTTTCATCCAGTACAGGTATTGCCCCCACCCTTTTCTTTTCTAGGAGCAGGAGCGCATCATCTATAGTTGAATGCGGTAGCAGACTCACGAGATCAGTACTCATGATCTTGCTGACAGGGGTCTTGGATACCTGTTCCAGCTCTTTTCTTCGAGCTTCCCCGGACAATACGGATGACGGATAAGCAGATCTGATATCCCGGTCTGTAACCATTCCGACAAGGCGCCGGTCCTTGTCTGTTACCGGCAAATGACGAAAACGGTTGGAACGCAGGATTTCACGGGCCTCGGAAATAAGTATATTTGATTCCACAGTCAATGGGGCAGGAGTCATATGACGTGATATGTACATTCTAAGCTCCTTTCAATCTATAAAAACGGAAAGACCGGCAAGATAGGCTTCTACGCTGGCCGGCAATGCCTCGAGATGATAACCGCCTTCTAAAATAGACAAAATCTTTCCTTTACAATATCGTTCTGCCCAGGAGGCCATATAGGTGCCAAGGTAACCATAGAGTTTAGTCGTGTAAGCAAGGCCTGACATGTCGTCCATTACATGAGCGTCAAAACCGGCAGCAACAATAATGGCCTCAGGCTCGAATTTTTCCACGGCCTTTCTTACACGTCCCTTAAGCACATTAAGGACTGCCTCGTCTCCTGAACCCGGGGGTAAAGGGATGTTCAGAGTTGCACCCTCACCTGCCCCTGTTCCTGTTTCGTTTGCGTAACCAGTCCCAGGGAAACTGAACGTAGGGTGTTCATGTATACTGATATAAAATACATCAGGGTCGCCTAAAAAGACTTCCTGTATGCCATTCCCATGGTGAGCGTCCCAGTCAATAATCAGGATTCTCTTTTTACCATAGGCATCCTTCCAGTACTTGGCAGCAACAGCCACATTATTGATAAAACAGAAGCCCAGCGCCTGCGCCTTTTCGGCATGATGTCCAGGGGGACGAACGCAGCAAAACACAAGCTCAAATTCATTATTTTCAATGATATCTATTCCATTCAGACATCCACCTGCAGCCAAAAGTGCTATTTCATAGGAATCGTATCCAAGTCGGTTATCCGGATGTCCAAAAAACTCGCGGCCGGAAACACAGGTACCTTCAAAACTGGATAGGTATTCCTCGTCATGTACAGCCAGTACTCTATTTATCCCGGCTTTTTCTGGGCTTATTTTTTTTAAATATGGTGTCAGAGGACTGGTCTCAAGACGTTTAAGTATGGCTTCCAGTCTGGCAGGGATCTCAGGATGAAGGGAGTTTGCCGTATCGTGATCAAGGTATCTTGGATCCGTAACTATGGCAATCGGACGAAACTGTGACACTCTACTCATTTTTTATCATTCTATCTACGAATATCTAGGTCCAGTAAAGATATAACTCCCTGTTTTTGCCTATTCAAATCGACCTAATCTGATCTAAATTCGAGCGGGAATTTCAGTGATTTATTCCTTTACTGAATCTTGAAAGATAAAAGAATCTTTTACCTGTGATTTAAGATATGTTCACTATTTGTAATTTACCATATCGGTTTTAATATAAAATTGATTTTAGAATTCTGCCAAAATAAAGCCAAATATTTAATAAGGCAAGTCTTGTCATTATTATATTGTAGCAGAATATTAATATGACAAACTTGATTTAATAAATTATCCATAGTCATTAGGAAGATTCTCAAAATGATACCAATCTTGACATTCATCGGCTGGCACAATTCTGGCAAGACTACTGTAGTCAGAGAAGTGGCACGAAAACTGCGCGGCAGGGGTTATAAAATAGCTGTGATCAAATCAACTGAACACAGAGGGTTGAATATTGATATCCATGGTTCAGATTCTTATTTGTATAGGAAAGACGGCATAGAATCTGTAGCCTTAATATGCCCTGATACGGTGATCACGTTTCAAAAGAATATCGGAGAGGATTTGAAGCACCTGGCCTTTAGACTCTTTCCCCATGTTGATCTGGTAATTGGGGAGGGATTCAAGCACGCATACGGGATACCCAAGATCGAGGTCACCCGGGCCTCCGAATCTAAAGAACCACTTCGGGATTCGATTTCCGATGTATGTGCTGTGGTGTCAGATTATGAAGTGTCATTTCATAGGGTTTTTAGTATTAACCAAGTTGTAGAACTGACAGACTTTATAGAAAATAGCTTTTTGAGTGATAGTAAAGACGATGTGCGCCCCCTTCTGGATAGTTAAGGGGTTTCATTAAATAATTTGTCGCAACATACTAAAGTGTATAATTTTGGGTCTTATTTATTAATTGCCTGAAATCTATACTGGGCGAACAAAAAACGGATGCACAATATAAAGTGCCTGGCTGGAGACCTTGAGGTGCATAAGATGCAAGACAACGGAGGGCATAGACAACCAGACAGTGATAACGGCCCCTTGGCCGTTCGACCTTTTTCAGATCTGGGAGAATTGATCTCAAAGGCGAAAATGAAGGCCCTTCCAAAAAGGGAAAACCTTTCAGCGGATAACAGAAATACGGGCTGCTTGAAGAAAGGATCATCTCTGGCGGAGCCGATTAATGAATATCAGGAAAGAGAACTTTTTCTACAGGCCACGAGCGATGTAAGACCGCTGGACCTATCCAAGACCATAGACCCCTCAAGTTCATGTCCAAACAAATCCGCCTTTGTGAATGAAGATGAAGAGGACCTGATATTAAAAGAGCTCAGGGCTCTTGTGGAGGGGGAAAGGCCTTTTCCTGTTCATCATACCCCTGAATATGTGGAGTGGACCAGGAACGGTAATAATAAAGGGCTTACGAGTAGACTACACAAAGGTGCCTTTGCAGTTCAGGCCTATTGTGAATTACATGGCATGGACGCGGTTGAGGCCCTTGAATCATGCGAGGATTTTCTGGCTCAAGCACTATTAGAAAACAAGAGATGTGTAGCCTTTGTCCATGGAAGGGGGTTATCGTCCCCTGGAGAGCCTGTTCTTAAGGGAGTCGTGTTAAAATGGTTAAACAACGGTCCTTACAGGCGCTTTGTTTTGTCCTTTTGTAGTGCGCCCATCTGGGATGGAGGTGCTGGCGTCACATATGTATTACTGAGGAGACATCCGGCAAAACGCGTTCGAAAAAAGACAGGCGGAAAGTCCTGATGAATTCTCACAGGCACACCCCTCGCGGATTTTTTATAGTAGTGGAGGGTATTGATGGAACCGGCAAGACTACGCTGGCTCGAAATATATCACGGCGTCTAGAGAGCAGAGGATTTCCCGTCGTCTTTACATTCGAGCCCACAGACGGTCCTTGGGGAAAGATATTGCGCCGAAGTTTTTCTGCGCCTGGGAGGCTTACAACGGAAGAAGAGTTAGATCTCTTTCTTAAAGACAGAAAAGAGCATGTGAAAAAGGTTGTCAGCCCATCTCTTGAGCAGGGGAAAATCGTGGTCTGCGACCGTTACTACTTTTCTACAATGGCATATCAGGGAGCCAGAGGTCTTAATCCGGACGAAATCAGAAAGACAAATGAGATATTCGCGCCGATCCCTGACCTTGTACTTCTGCTGGAACTTGATCCGGAAGCAGCAATTCAGCGAATAAGAGAGAGCCGTGGTCAACTGCCTGACAATTTCGAACAGCTCGAATATCTTAAGAGAGTAAGCCAGGTTTTCAAAGACCTCTCTGACCAATATATAGCACGTATTAATGCCGAACTTCCACCCCTGGAATTACTGAACGCGGCGTGGCAGTGGGTATCAGATCTGTTGGGAAATAGGTGTTTTCCAGTCCTTTAGCCCTGTTGCTTCTACCATTCGGGCTGGGAATTGCCGCCGCTAACATTGGATATCCGGGCTTCCCCGTTTGGTTTCTGTATATCATGGGAATATTTGGGTCTGGATTACTCCTGTTGGGTGCTTGCTCAAAAGATTCATCCAGGAGGATTTTTAGGATCCGGAGTCTTATGCTCTGGGCTGGGGCGGCTCTGGTTCTTTTTGCAATGGCCTTTTGCCATGTAAATGTGTCGTGTGAATCCCTGAAAGACCGATCTCAAATCCTTCTTAATCTTGCGGACATACCGGGAAAACACATAATCACCGGCCAGGTAATACGTGCCGCACTCCCTTCGAATGACGGAGTGAGGCTTTTAGTCGCGGTACATAAAAGTCATACCGCTTCAGGCGATTTCTCTGTTTCAGGCATCATGAGCCTCACAATATTAGGCATACGGATACAGGATGTCTCTCCGGGAGACTGGATACGTTTTGCTGCCAGCCTTCGCCCAGTAAGAAATTTTAAGACGCCCGGCTCTTTTGATCAGGAAAACTGGTGGGCTATTAGGGGGGTAATGGTAAAAGGTTTTGTAAGTCATCCACTCCGGTTAGCGCATATTGGGCACAGTAAAAGCTCGGGTGAAATGTCTTTGCTTCGGTACTGGCTGGAATCCGGACGAAGAGCGATCATGCTCAGTATAGATGGCTGTCTTGCAGGATCTGCCAGAGGCATTGCAATGGCCCTGTTACTGGGCGAGAGGGCGTGGTTATCAAATGAGCTCAAAGAGGCGTTTGCCAGAGCTGGGATTGGCCATCTGCTGGCCGTATCAGGTATACACATGGCCCTGGCCGCCCTGTTGATTGGAGGCCTTACAAGAAACCTGCTACTAAGATCGGAGTGGATTACGCTCAGGTTCCCGGTAAAGAAACTTGCTACATCCCTGGCATTGATGGGAGCAGTGACCTATGCCGGTCTGGCAGGCTTTTCGCCTTCCTCGGTGCGGGCAATGATAATGATTATTGCGTTGGGTACCGCCTTTCTCATTGACAGGCCGCAGACACCTCTTAATTCTCTCGCCTTGGCAGCATGGGCTTTGCTCATCTTTAATCCCATGTACCTTTTTGACATATCTTTCCAGTTGTCTTTTGCGGCAGTCTTTTTCTTGATCATGTTTTTTTCATATCTGAGATCAGTACCAAAGAAAGAAAAAGAGTATGGGCAGAAGACTTTTTGGAACTATATAAAAGGCTTTGTTCTAGTAAGCCTGATTGCAACACTTGCAACGACACCCTTTGTGGCATGGCACTTCCAGCGCGTATGCCTTGTGGGATTACTGTCCAATCTTTTGGTAGTGCCTATAACAAGTTTTGTGATACTTCCTGGTTTGTTGTTTGGATCAGGCCTGCTGCCTATATTTCCGGAATTGACATCGGGCATATGGCAAGGCGTGGGCCTGCTTCTGGATTATACAATTGACCTTGTGTACTGTATTTCAGGATGGGGCTGGTCTGCTGTATGGATTCCAAGGCCAAGCATGTTGCAGATATTTCTGTTCTACCTCTTTCTGGGATCTCTTGCCTTGATAAGACACAGTAAGATTTTCAGGACTTCGGCCTTACTGTTATTCGTTTCGCTGCTGTCAGCATTTGCATATAATAAGTGGAGCATCGCTCATCGGGACAGTTTGAGACTCCACGTGCTGGATGTAGGTCAGGGGACATCACAGGTTGTGGAGCTGCCGGGAGGAAGGCTTATGGTAATGGATGGAGGAGGTTTAAGAAGCCCTTATTTCGATACAGGAGAAAGAGTGGTTGCGCCGTTTGTCAGACACCTCGGCTACAGAAAAATAGACGTTATTGTACTGTCTCATCCGGAGCAGGATCACATGGGCGGTCTTGCGGCCCTTGTAAGACAATTTTCCGTAGGAGAACTCTGGACCAATGAAGATATTTCCAAAAATCTTTCCTGGAAGCGACTACTGGAAGCCTGTTCTCAGCATGGGGTAAAGCACAGAGTCTGGCGAGAAGGCGGATCGGAACATATAGGAGATATAAGGGTGCATATTTGGCCGTCTAAAGGGTGCGAGGGTGCCCGTGGACATAATGGCAGGTCGCTGGTACTGGAAATGTATTGTGGAAAGCGTTCTATACTGCTTACAGGGGATATAGGCAGGAACAGGGAGCAATGTCTGCTTAAACAAGGACTTGTTGGACCAGTGGATGTATTAGTGGTACCTCATCACGGAAGCAAAACATCAAGTTGTATTGATTTCGTCAGGCGGGTTCATCCTGAAATAGCGGTTGTACCTGTGGGGTGGAGAAACAGCTTGGGACTTCCAAACCCTCAGGTCCTGGAAAGATACAGGGAGGCTGGAAGTAACGTCCTGAGAACCGATATGGACGGAACGGTTTGTGTTGAAACAGATGGTGAAGAGATTTCAGTTGATACTTATATGACTCACAATTTGTAAATTTTGGTCATATGGTTATATAATTGAATAAGATATTCATGGCGGAGAGTGAATTGGAAGAGACAAAGTCAGACAAGGATGCGGGACTTAATCTCAAGTCCGCACGAAGGAGAGCGGCCTTATCTGTAGGGCTTAATCTTTCACTCTCCGTGGTAAAGGGCCTAGCAGGTTTCTTCTCAAACAGCACTGCCCTGATCAGTGATGCAATACACTCGGCTACGGATGTGCTGGCCTCAGGGGCGGCTTATGTGGGCCTTTGGGTGGCTGGAAAACGACATCCCTCATTCCCTTACGGCCTTTATAAGGCGGAGACTGTGGCTACACTGATTATCTCTATAGCGGTACTGTTGGCGGCCTATGAGATTGGGCGAAGCGCCATTTTCGGCCCTGACAGAATCCCTGATGTCTCTCTGGCCTTTCCTGCCGCTGCAGGTTCTTTGTTGGTATCATGGCTGTTTGGTTTTTCTCAGCTGCGTGCAGGGAGAAGGCTGAATTCTCCTGCGCTGATTGCGGATGCCAGGGATTATCTGGCAGATAGTCTCTCTACAGGAGTAGTCCTTCTAGGCCTGATAGGTGCCCATTATGGATATGCCCTGGATAGGTGGGCAGCAGCTATTGTATCTGTTTTTGTCTTCAGGTCCGGCGGGCAACTCTTAATATCGGCATTAAAGGACCTTTTGGACGCCTCAATAGACAGGGATACAGAGCGGGCCATTATAAAGCTGGTGGAGTCTCATCCATTGATTTCGGAAGTTAAGCGATGTCTCAGCAGGACTGCCGGAGGGCGCTTTATTGTGGATCTTGACGTGGTGCTGAGGACAAAGTCACATGAGATTGCTGATAGGATTTCAGACCGTCTGGAAGAAGACATACTGAGTCAGTTCCCAAGGGTGGTCATGTCGAGAATCAGACCTCATTTCGACTACTCCCCCATGTTAACTTCTGTCATGCCAGTTACAAGACCGGAGGGAAAAATGGCTGAAAATATTGCCAAGGCCCCATGGTTTCTGGTCGAGATAAGGGAGCGAGAGACTGGAAAGGTCCAAAAAAAGGAATTTATAGAAAATCCTTATTGGCGTGAGGAACGTAAACGTGGATATCTGGTGGGAAAATGGTTGCTCTCTCTCAAACCTGATCAGATAGAAGTAGCCAGTGATCGTGAAGGTACGGCTATAGCCCTATTGAAAGAGGCAGGGGTTGAGATAATCATACCTTCAGCAGGCAGGGCAGTTAATACAAGTACCTCATAACGATAAAAATTCATGTACATCTTATTTGTCCTTTCAAAGAAGGCTCGTTACATCAATTAATTCACAAATGGAAAAGGATCATACATGACCTGGGTAAACAATTACCCAAATTGGGTAATGATATACCTACCCCGATCCCTTCTGCTTTGATAAATATTCCATAATAACAGTTAGATAAACACTCATCCTGTTATGGCATGGTCAGTGCATAGGATATAACCATACTATTTCTAGGAATGAGAGTCAGCTCAAAGTCTAAGAGGCTTTATTAGTAAGCCCTTTCAGCTCTGATGCCATTCAATAGATAGGTGTTTTCAGCAGAATCATATATTGGAATATGGAGAAAGAAGACAATGCGCGACTTTTATCGCAAAATCCGTTGCCGTAGGCAGGCTGGATTTACCATGGCGGAGCTAATGATCGTCATAGTCATCATAGCCATTCTGTCTGCCATCGCGGTACCCAGCATCATAAATTGGTTGCCCAATTACAGATTGAAGTCTGCGGCAAGGGATCTGTTCTCAAATATGCAGAAAGCGAGGATGCAGGCTGTAAAAGAGAATGGAGATATTGTTATGATGTTTGATACCGGCACAAATCCGGGATTTTATTATTTTGATACTGATAATAATAATGCTTACACAGCCGGAGAGAATAGAATCGACTTTTCTACTTATGGGAGCGGCGTTGATTACGGGAACGGTAATGCGGCACTAAATTGGGATGGAGACAATTGTACTCAAGCCGGTTCTATAACTTTTAATAGCAGAGGTACGTCTAACACAGGAACCGTTTATATCCAGAATCAAAATCATGATATTTGCTATGCAATAACTGGAAGATCAAGCGGATCAATAAAATTACGAAAATATAATGGCGAGCTTCCATATAATACGAGTAACTGGAAATGACGTTAGATCATAATAAAATGAGCAAAACAAGTGGTTTTACCCTGATTGAACTTCTTATTGCCATGGCTGTCTCTGGCATCATTGCTGGCGCTATATTCACGGCATTTCTGTCCCAGCAAAAGAGCTATCTTGCCCAGGAACAGGTCTCTGAAATGCAACAGAACCTCAGGGCGGCACTGGATATCTTGGCCAGGGATATCAGAATGGCAGGATATTCACGCGGTGCCCCAGGATTTGGAATAACTGATATCAGCCCCAGGGACAAAGACGATAATATTGATGTTACTATTACCGGCAATGGTTCCTTTGAATTCACGGCCGATCTCGATGACAACGGTACAGTGAGTAGCGGCGAGACCATTTACTACTGTGTATATGACTCTCCTGTTGGTTCCCCCGACGGAATAACTGACTTACGAAGACACAGTGGCGGGGGAAGACAAGGAGTAGCAGAAAATATAGAGGCCCTTGGTTTTGCATACGCCTTCGATACGGATGGAGACGGTATTTTGGATACCTATGATGTTGGTGGAGACGATCAAGTCATCTGGGCGGTTGATTCAGATGGCGATAATTTCCTGGATAGAAACCTGGATACCAACGGTGATGGCGAGATTGATGAGAATGACGGTCCAGGGCTTGGCGGAAACGGCCTTATAAGCGGGACCGTTATACCTGATGTGGCCACACAGGATATTCGAGCCGTGCGCATCTGGATGCTCGCAAGGACTGAATACGGGGACAACAACTTTCTTAATACCAAGACTTATACAGTCGGGAATAAAGTAATAACCCCAAATAATAACTTGCGCATGAGGCTTCTTATAACAAATGTACGCTGCAGAAACATGGGACTATGATTGAAATGAAATTCACTATTAATAATGAGAAGGGCTTTAGCCTTATTGAAATATTGATAGCAGTGACTGTATTTGCCATCGGGATACTCGCTGTGGGTAAAATGCAGATGACGGCCATAAATGCTAATTTCTTTGCAAGTGGTATTACCGAAGCAACTACATTGGCCCAAGATAAAATGGAAGGGCTGATATGTCTTTCTTATGCTGATCCGTTATTAGATGATACGAATGGCAATGGTCATGCCGGAATAGATAGTGCAAATGCAACAACAGCAGATCACAATGTCATTGATGGTAGGTACAGCATCTTTTGGAATATAGCTCCTGATCATTATATAGATAATACCAAAGAGATAAGGATAATTGTTACCTGGTCAGATAAAGAAGCAGGGAAAAAAGTATCTATTACTTCTATGAAGGCGGATATTATATAAATAATATTTTTTAGCAAAAGGATAATAGTATATGAAGTATATCTTATATATGAGAAATAATGAAAGAGGTTCTACTTTAGTTCTAGCAGTACTGATTTTACTTCTTCTTACTATTATAGGAATAGCGGCAACGAATACTAGCACATTAGAGCTCATTATATCTGGAAATGATAAGGCACAAAAGATGGCATTTAATCAGGCAGACGGAGGAACTGAGATAGGGATTGAACTCGTTGAGCAGAATATCAGTCTTGCCGGTTTTGATTCAACTGACCTTGAAAAACTCGGAGAAGTCAACGCGACCAATCCCAATCTATATCTTAACACCGTATCCACTTCGCCTTCTGATGGTAACAGAGATGCTTACTTCCCGAAGGATTATACGGGAAATGAGCCTCATACCAATTTGACCATCGGCGGAAATACCGGTTTGTCAACCGGTGGGGCCATCCAAATGGCGGCTGGATATGAAGGCAAGGGTAAATCGGCCGCAGGGGGTGGGAGTTGGGTAGTCTATGACATATGGTCACAACATGTCGGAGAGGTGAACAGTGAGTCCGTCAT
>CAZPDU010000159.1:0-2369 GCA_964585405.1 uncultured Thermodesulfobacteriaceae bacterium
GGTTGGGCAAGGTGCGTCTTTTACAGGAGAGTCCCGGCGGAGACATTCTGATACTATTGAGGGCTGGTGAAGGACAAAAAAGGCCCGGAGGGTTTTAACCCGCCGGGCCTTTCTATGAAGTTTGCTTAATAACTACATGGGAACAATAAGTTTTTCCGATTCCTCATTCCATGTTATTATGATATACCAAAGGGCCATCACTGCGAAAATAAGGGCCAGGGTGCCGCCGTAACCGAGCCATGTCTCCGGCATATATACAAAGGATCCGAAGACTTCGTCCAATTCCCACTCATTTTCTTTGAACCATCTGTCCACAAAGGCATTGGCAATACCGAAGGCGGGCAACACCACCAACAACTTGATCTGGCCCTCGCCGACGCGCCAGAGGACTCCGGTTCCGCAACCCCCTGCCAGCAGGGCGCCAAAGCCGAAGATCACACCGCCTACGATTGCGACCCAACCGAAGAATCCACGTACATAATGCATGGTATGAACAAGATCTGTATATTTAAGGACCGTGACCCCTATAGCGAGGACAACCACGCTTACGATCACGGACTTGGCCATTTTGGTGTCACCTGTCATATGCGGTTCACGAAAGCCCTGTATCATGCACCAGCGACCGCGTTGCATTGTATAACCCATACCCGCGGGAATGATCAATAACCCTGCCAGTTTAGCCACATAGGCGTCGTCGCTGTTGGCATAGGTGTTAGTGCCCCAGATAAGGACCCCCAGCGTGACAATACCCAGGATTATCTTTAACGCATAGGGAAACTCAATGGTCTTTGCACCGCCTGAACCCCAACTGATATGCTCCATCTCCCAGTAAAGATACCTGATGCCGATCACCGCCCCGATAATAAGGCCTATCATCATGCAGAAACCACTGGCAGAGAGATTGCCGACCGAATTATAAAAGCCCCCTATGTTACATCCACCACACATGGAGGAACCAATGCCCATGAATATACCTGCGAACAGCGCCTTTACCAGCTCCAGTCTCGGGGGGATCCTGATGGCAAAGTCTCCACCCAGACAGGCCGAAATAAAGGCACCGGCCAAAAACCCAAGGCCGATGACAGAACCGGAGTATTGGAGCACATTTGCCGGCTCACTTCCCCAGATACCTATGCCATACAGTAACCATTCTCCCCAGTTTCTGATAGCTCCCACCGCACCCCAGGGTCTGGCCCACGCCAGACAGATGATACTCAAAAGAGCGATAAGGATCCCGCATACAGTGGCATTCCATTCTTCCTGACACAAAACCTTATAAAGTTCTTTGATCTTTTTCCCCAGTATACTTCCACTCATTAATTCATCCCTCCCCAAAAGCCTTGTCTTCTATATAACCTGGTATCCGTTATAGCAAGCAAAAAGCACTTTCCACCAAAATAATTTCTGGTTTCCGATTAACTAAATATATTATTATCAAATTCGCCAATCGCCTTGTTTGATAAGGGGTAGATTGATGGCTTTTTCATAGCAGTCTCATCAAAAGCTGTCAAGCCTTCTCATTGGTTTCTCTAGTGCCGAAAGCGCACCTGGCTGAGTCCGTAGCGCTTAATTTCCCATTCTTAAGAGCCCCAGCCACCTATACCCAAAAGTTCTATATGGAAACTAAAGCTGGTCTCATCCGTATCTTTTTTAAGTCTTCCCTCAAGCGCCCAGCAGGTCGATTGATACCGAAGACCAAATATGGATTCAAGCGATGAATCTTCGGCTATATTTCTCTTAAATTCACACATTCCATACCAGGACGGCGAAAATGCAGTATTTATTTCCAGATTGAGCTCATTTATTTCGGCAAGGCGGTTGTATCTATATTCCAGATCCGCCTGATCGTTTTCAGAGTTGTATAGACGTCCCAGGAAGTTATAGTGACTAAAACCCTTTCCGTAGACATTGTAGCTCGTGTCATAGCGAAAGAGAAGGTTGGGCAGGGGGTTAAAATCCAATTCGACATAAATGTCGGAAAAATGTCTTTGTTCTTCTTCACCGGGTATATATCTGATGCTTTTTTCCTTGGTGTCGTAGCTCTGTTCCAGAGAAAACCTTACAAGGTCTGTGTAGGCGAACCTGTTGTTGCCTAAGGGTGTTTTGCTGCTGAGAAACGAAAGAAGCGAAAATGTAATTCGGTTCTCAGGGTCAAGTCGATCCAGGGCATCTATGTCGGGCAGGTTGTCTTGGTTTTCAGGGGGGCGATAATCGTAACTTAATCTGGGCCGTATGCTGTGTCTCATAGTCTTTTTTCCGGAAAGATGGTAGGTGCGCCCAAAGGTTGTACTCAGCTCGGCGTTCAGTTTATATAGAAGCCTGTTGGAGTTGCTGTCAGGCCGTTGCTCCGGATCATGGCCGCTGACCTC
>CAZPDU010000160.1:0-3729 GCA_964585405.1 uncultured Thermodesulfobacteriaceae bacterium
CAGATATGCAAAAGGCAGGGCAAAGACAGTGTGCTCAAACTTTATCATTTCAAGCAGTGTCCATGCCTTTGAAATTGGTGATTTAATTACTTGATAATTTGACGATCGCACCCAGTTATCCATAACTAATCAATTCCTTGCCATCTCTTCAGGTCTTTTACTTCAAATCCTATAAATTCCGCCAGTCTACCGGCAAAGAATGACGCCATCTCATCAATATTTCCGGGTTGATGATAGAAGCTTGGCATTGCAGGATATATAACGGCCCCGGCCTCTTCTACCAACAGCATATTTTGTAGGTGGATGCGATTCAAGGGGGTTTCTCTGGGTACAAGGATGAGGGGCCTGTGTTCCTTCAGAAAACAGTCAGCCGCCCTGTGGATCAGGTTTAGGCTGAGTCCATGAGCTATGGATGCCATGGTCCCCATTGTGCAGGGGATGATTATCATTGCTTTCCATCTATATGAACCACTTGCGGGGGCAGCGGCCAGGTTGTCCGGTCTGTAAACTGTATGTGCCGCCCTGATTATGGTCTGGAAACCATCTGCTTCGATCTCAATTCTGGATACCTGTTCCCCTGTTTTTGAAACGATAAGATGGAAGTCCTGGCCCAGTTCTTTTAGGATTTCTATTAATTTGAGGCTGTAGATAGATCCACTGGCCCCGGTAATTGCGAGCAGGATTGGATCGCGGCCTTTAAGCTTCATCATGTCTTAAGTCCCAGCTTTGGCCATAATTCATCAATCTTTTTAATGATTTCGGGTTTCATTGTTATTACATTTGGCCACTCTCTTGTAAATCCCTCTTCCCTCCATTTTCTTGTACAGTCTATACCCATCTTACTTCCATAAAGGGGGAGTGGTGATGCATGGTCTAATGCATCTACCGGCCCATCCGCGAAGACTATGTCTCTTCTCGGGTCTACGTTGTTACCCAGGCGCCATAATACCTGGGACAGGTCCTGCACGTCCACATCGTTGTCGAAAATAAAGATTATCTTACAGAACATCATCTGACCGAGACCCCAAAGAGCATGCATAACCTTACGTGCATGGCCGGGATAGCGTTTGTCAATAGATATAAAAGCCAGGTTGTGGAATACCCCTTCAAGTGGAAGATTCATATCCAAAATTTCTGGCAAGGTCTTTTTAATCATTGGCAGAAAGAGACGTTCAGTAGCCTTTGCCATGTAACAGTCTTCCTGTGGAGGTCGTCCCACAATAGTGGCCGGATAGACAGCATCTTCTCTCAAAGTCATGCAGGTTACATGAAAGACCGGGTATTGATCAGCTAGGGAGTAATATCCGGTATGATCACCAAAAGGTCCTTCAATTCGGCGTTCTCCGGGTTTGACATATCCTTCGAGAACTATCTGAGATGAGGCCGGGATCTCCAGATTCACAGTCAGGCATTTTACAAGCTCAACCGGTTCTTCTCTCAGAAATCCCGCAAAAATGCATTCATCTACATCATCAGGAAGGGGTGCAGTCGCCGCATAGGTCATGGCCGGGTCAGGTCCTATGGCAACGGCAATTTCCAGGCACTGTCCCATTTTCTCCGCAATCCTGTAATGGTGTGCACCACCTTTGTGGGTGTGCCAGTGCATGCCGGTTGTCTTTTTATCAAATACCTGCATGCGGTACATGCCGACGTTTCTGATCCCTGTCTTTGGGTTACGGGTGAAGACCAGGGGCAAGGTTATGAAGGGACCCCCATCCTCTGGCCAACATTGGAGAACCGGGAAGCGGGTCAGATCCACATCCTCGCCTTTATATACTATTTTTTGACAGGCCGCCTTTTGCACAATTTTTGGAAAGGCGTTTTTCAAACGTTTGAGCTTAGGTATTATTTTCAGTTTTTTAAATAAGGTGTCAGGTGCTTCTGATTGGACAAAATTCAGGATTTCATCGCCAAGCGAATCGAAGTCAGGTACTTCCAGTGCCAGTGACATTCGCCTGTATGATCCAAAGGTATTAATAAGCACTGGCATATTGAACCCTGAGACATTTTCAAAAAGTAGGGCAGGTCCAAATTTTTTGCAGACCCTGTCGGTTATCTCTGTTATTTCCAGGATTGGACTGACAGGCTCTTTGATCCTGACAAGTTCTCCATGTTTCTCGAGTTTTTTGATAAAATCTTGAAGATCGCGATAAGCCATGGTTTTTTCCCTGCCTTTCATTATTATCCAAAACAAATTGATAGTATAGTACCTTATTTGTATTTTCGCGTTTTTTGTGAAAGGATAAAATAATTTTTCTTATATCAGAAAAATATCTCAGATTTGTTTTCTTGAGAGTAATTATTTATCAAATCCATTGTTAAGTCAGAGGTTATTCGTGCCATTCCTTCACACAAAAGGCTGATTCGGGGCTTTTGGGCCCTGCCGAATATTTCAGCACAATTGGCATTTCCGAATTTAGATACGAATGCAGCATATAGCCTGCTTACAAGAAGGCTGGCCCTGAAAGATGGATGAAGGTCTTCATTTTGAAAAATTTTGCTTCCCTGCTGCAAAGCAGCCAATCAGGTCTTGAGAAACCTCAATGGTTTTATGCTTTGAAGTGACGTTCCGTACATTATGCCAAGTGACAGGATTCCACCCATCAGGGCCCCGCATATATCTTCCTAGAATGCTGTACTTCCTGAAAATCCTCGGGAAATCTTCAGAATGTAGGTCAGGTCATGGCTGATCTGGGGCTCAATCCGTGACAGAACGGCGCCTGCACAATGAAACTGCCCCATATCAAAAGGCGGCCTGATCGGATATCTGTTTTCTAAAGGAAGACGTCTGGCAGATTTTTGAATTGTATAGAAAACAGATTCTATTAAAATAGTCGCAGAGATAAATTCCACCTGTGAGAGCACCACAGATTTTTCCCTCATGGCCAATACCACCAGCCAGACCTGTGGCCGCCTTCAGTATTTGTCTGTCTTCTAGACCTATAAGCCTTCCTGTTGCCAGAAGCACAGCCTGAGCGCAGTTGGCTCCACCGAAGATATATCTTATAGATTCAGAAAAGGCCTTGTATGTCTTAAATTTTTGCATTGAGTAAATAATTCAACTGTAACCAATGTCATCATACCCTTCTTGACGCTTACAGGCCAGTATGTTAAAAATTCCCGCCTGTGGGGCTGTAGCTCAGATGGGAGAGCGCTTGAATGGCATTCAAGAGGCCGGCGGTTCGATCCCGCCCAGCTCCACCAATTTGAAAAATTGTTATTAAAAATTTGAGATAAAGATTCAATGATAATCCTGAACAGTGACTCTAAAAATTTGACTGTCTAGAAAATACTTGAAATACTATAAGGAGGGCCCATCCGGGTTTTTCTTAATGAGTATGGGCTCCTGCTAATGAGAAATTGGCCTTCTTCTGCAGCAGGAGTCTTATTTTTTAAACCCGCAGCCTGGTGAAAATGTCTGACTCTAAATACAAGAATAAAGATCCGGATCGAGAACTTGGGCTCCGGGAAGAGGAGCTGATACTCAAGGCAACAAAGGAGATAGTAGTAAAATTTATAGAAAGGGGAAGGGTCACGCCTACATCCTTTGAACAGGTCTTTACGCTTGTATACCGGACGGTTGCATCTGCTAAGGCAAAACATAGCAGTTAATCAAAAAAATCTTTTTCAAACTCCTGCATTCAACAAAAATATGACATGGATTTGTCGATAAGAGGATCCGGAAACTTGCCTCCTTTCTTCTTGTATAATTAAGAAGAGATGCTTTCA
>CAZPDU010000161.1:0-12307 GCA_964585405.1 uncultured Thermodesulfobacteriaceae bacterium
GAAAAAAACGTTTTTCCGGATGCCAAGATCACACGCCTCTTTTTTTAATTGATCTTCAAGCGGACCTTCACCTGCAATTATTAAAGCAATATCAGGAAATGCTGCTGCAATTTTTGGCATAGCCCTAAGTAGATAAGTGATGCCTTTTTGCTTTGTCAATCTTACACCAACCCCGATAACAGGCCCGTCGCCTTTAACGCCCAATTCTTTTCTCTTTGCTTTTTTATCAATTTTTATGCTGTATTTTTGTCCGTCGATACCATTTGGAATTGTTATAATTTTCTTTTTTGATATTTTTTCATATTTTATCAGATTTTTTGAGGTATGTTCCGAAACACCGACAATCTTATAGGCAAAATGCGCCATGAGCCACTCGGCAAACATATATCTCTTTTTATCAGGAAAATCTCTTGCATGATCCGTGTGAATTATTGTTTTAACCCCGGAAAGCAAGGCTCCCAGTGTGCCATCAATAAAGGGTTGAGTATTATGGGTGTGAATCACTTCTATCTTTTCTCGCCTCAATATTTTCGCAACTTTAAGAAAGGAAAAATAATCCGTGCCCCTTTTCTGAGGCAGGAAAAAGACTTTTATTCCCAGTTTTTCAACTTCCGACATAAACTCACCAAGGGCTCGCAGACAAAGCACAGATATTTTAAATTTCTCTCTGTTGATGGTTCGGCAGATATTTACCACTACCTGCTGAAGTCCACCGATAGCAAGATCATGGGATATGAGCATAAGGCGGATTTTGGGATTGCTTGGATTTGTTAGTTTCATTGTGGCTTAGTAAAATGTATAGAGCATTTAATCCAGATAATTCCCTTCGCTGGAATAACGCTAAATTATTCAAAATCATGCTGAGCAAGCTACTAACAACTGAATTTTACGTTTCCAGATAGAGAAAGAAATTGTTGTGGCTTAAGTATCTTTATCACCGCTACCGATAAACCAGCTAAAAGATTCCTGCATATCTGAACCTGACGGCATATATGTCTGAAATACTCCTTCTGTTTTTCTTTTAATAAAACCAGCGCTTCTCAATGCTTTCGCATAAGGATGTCTTTCATTTAATGTAATACGGATAGATTTGGGCGAATTCGTTTTATTCATTTTTTTAATAAACGCAGTCATTGAGGGTTCAATGTATTTTTGATTCAAAACTATAAATTCATAGATACTGCACACTTTATCGCCTGACTCTGAATATACAATAAATCCGATAAATCTATCATTATACATCAATTTATAAATGCTAAACTTTTGCGCAGGATGTTTTTTATATCTCCAATCAAGCGTTGAAATTGACTTGTCGCCGATTATCATATTCTTCTTATCAAATGCAACCCAGAAAGTATCAAATGATTTATCAAAGTCGTTCACAGCTTCGGCGCTAAAGCCGTCAGTATTTTTAAAAGCTAACTTTAATCCATTAAAATATCTAAACAGTTTGCCAAATAAATTAGCTAATGTATTAATTTTTAATATATCATAGATCCAATCAGATACATCCAGAAGATATACAAACGGAACAAGATATTGTTCAGTTTTCCAGCCTGAACCGGAAAGAGACTTTTGAGCAGCGGTATTCGGCATAACAAAGGCACAACTATATGATTCCTTATCTATTGTGGAATTCATAAATTTAAACAATTGTTTGGCAACACCCTTTCCACGGTATTTATCATTCAATGAAATATCACCCAATACTGCAAATTTGAAAGGTTTGTTACCGATCCAATAGGTTCGAAAAATAAGAGCAGCCATTCCTATTTTGTCGCCCTTGCTTGAATGCAGCCAGAAAACTACCGGAGGAAGAGGAGATTCTTCATCCAAATATCGCCAATTCTGATATTGGCATGAATGTGGTTCTAATCTGTTGGCATTGAGCATCCGGACTATTTCATCTTCATACCCCTTGTATGAGGTTATTGAAAATTTAAGATCCCTCTTATGGCTTTTTCTATCAATTATCATCTGCCTTTCGGTGCGCTCGGCAAAAAAGTATTGTCCTATTCCTTTTTAATAACCCTGGCCGAATTCCCCAAGAATAACGCTACTATACTATAAAGCCGAATGTGTCTCCTATGGATCGAATAATCTCTTGGCGTTTGCGGGCATCCAATTTATCAATGAAATAATCTTTTCCAAATATACGCTTGTTAGCGAAAAGAGAGCTAATTTTTGCTATATATTCATCTACGGATGAGACCAGTTTGGCTGGATTTCCGCATGCAACTGTATGGGAAGTAACATCCCTTGTTACAACAGAAACAGCACCCACAATAGAATTTGGGCCGATGGTAACGCCCGGAAGAATGATCGATGAATCACCCATAAAACAATTCTCTTTAACTTGGATTTTGCCAATTTTAGCATATCCAAGAAACTTCTTTGTACTGGCGTCGTGGGCAACAAACCTTACATTTGAGCAAATTGTACAATTGCCACCTATGGAAATCAAAAAACAATGTGATGGACCAAGAAAAAAAGTATCGACGAAAACTACATTTTTGTCCAAGGACAATCCTTTATCCAGCAATTGCTCTAAATATTTTTGAGTTTTAAATCTCTCGATTTACTTTGCTATCTTTCTTGTATGCTTATAAATGCTCATTGCAATCAGGCAAGCCTCTCTTGTGCGCCTACTCAGCGTCTATCTCCCTTTCAAAATCCTTTATAAATTTATAAATATGTTACATGGGTATTTCGTTTCGAGTGGGCCTTAACCTCAAAGATTTGTCGGTTATAGTAAAATGTTATTTATGCCGGATTCTGTATATGAATATTTCTCTCCTGATAACCCACAATTCGTCCAGGATTGCCTACGACAATGGCATTGTCAGGTATATTCTTGCTTACAACAGTATTCGCTCCTATTGAAACATTATTCCCTATTGTAATTGAACCGAATATTTTGGCACCAGGCGCTATGTATACATAGCTACCTATGGTTGGAACACCAAAGCGATCCGTACCCAATCTTCCGAAGCCTATAGCTACGCCCTGTGAGATATTGCAATTTTCCCCAATCTTTACATCGCCTACAAATATACCTCCATAATGGCCTATATAAAAACCTCTACCAATCTTGGCCTGGAGATTAATCTCAATCCCGAAGAATACAGAAAAAAATCTATACAACACAAAAACGAAAACCAACTTTAAAACCCAGCGTATAAATGGATTTTTGAGCTGAATGATTTTTTGAGCCAATCTATATAAAAGTATGAAAAAGAGGCCTTCTTCATTGCATAGCGTTTTCAAAATAGTCACTATGCCAAACCTGTTTTCACCAACATATCGGCTAATATCTGCTTTCAATATCGACCAAAATGAATTGTTTTCCATAGAATATGAAGTCCTAAATGTGATTTCGATGTGACATTATACTCTGTGAGAAAGTGAGAAATATAAGAGATATGCTTTTTCGCTCGACCGCAGAGATACTATAGATATTTGTACAAATAAGGGTATAGATCTTCGATAAACCCGGTTAGTATTATTGAAGCACTCTTATAGTCTTTTCCAAAGACAGGTGAGGAGACTCGAATGAGGGAGCCGTTCCTTTCTTTTCTGCCAAATTTATTCAAAGCCAGGTTCAATCTCATCCTTATATAATTCTTTCCAAAGAAATCCCCAGCTTTATAAAAATAGTAGATCAGCTCATTAGAACCACCATGCTGCCTGATTAATCGATTCAGGTTAATTTTTACCTTATTTTTATTGTAAGTAAGGTTTATTGTCTGAGCGGATTTGCTTATCTGAATGCCTCTCCCTGCCAGACAGCCCTCTGGAGAGTGAAAGTCCACCTTGGTCTCAGGATAATAAACAATAGACAATAAAACCTCTTGGCCATTTTTGCCACGATATGCCCTATTGATGATGGATCTGGTTTCAAGTATCTTGTAAATCCGTTCATCAAGCGTAATATCCTTACCCTGCCACTGGCCAAATTCCAAAGGAATATTTTTTACTGCCCTGATCCCGGCCTCTGCTTCGTAGTATTTGTCATAGCTCAGGAAATGGACCAGAACAGACGTAAGGAGCATTATTGCTATTATAATCAAATATCTTTTTTGCATGATTTAGGGAAATAGTTAAATAGTGGAATAGGTAAATAGATGAATAGTTGAATAGTCAAATAGTGTATTAGTTAAATAGGTGAATAGGTGAATAGTTAATTAGGCGAATAGAGTATTAGTGAAATAGGTGAATAGATGAATAGGTGAATAGTTAAATAGAGTATTAGTTAACTAGGGAAATAGTTGAATAGTGTATTAGTTAAATTGTTGAGTGATTTAGGTTTTGTTTTTTCTAGATCGGACGTATTTTATATATCCATTCAACATCTTTATGGCTATAGTGATTCTCTCTGTCATATCCTCTACCATGCTGGTGTCAATATATTTGCATTCTGCCGCCACCAGTAAATGATCAATCAATTCATACAGTGAGCCACGCGCCTGTCTACAAAACTGAATCGTCTCCTGGAAATGGAATCTTCCGTAACCCTCAGCAATGTTAGCTGTCGCAGAGCGCGATGCCCGAATCATTTGATCTGACAAGCGGTGCTTTTCCTCTGCAGGGAACGGTCTGCAAATATTCCAGATTCTTTCCCTTATCTCTCTGCATTTCTTCCATACATCAAGATCCCTGAAATCTCCTTCTGGCCTGGCTGTTTCTGATTGACCTATCCCCATTTATCTAATTTCCTATTCAACCAGTTGCCTAAACTAAATTGACCATTTCAAAAGCCTGGATGTATAAAATAACAAGATTATAGCTATGACAAATACGAAGAATCCTGAAGCATCATGCCAGAAAGAATCTCGGGCGGCTGCGGAAAGTCCCCAATAATGGGATATCAATATGAGTATTGGAACCCTTATGATATTGGATAACAGGGCTATCGGTATTGTCAGAAGGACCAGCAGCCATTGTTTGACGCGAGATAAATCGCTCAGGTAAGCATATAAGGAGCCGAGTGCCAGGAGCGATATCAGCGACCTCAAACCGCTGCATGGATTTCCCACCAGGAGATTTCCAGCAGGAATAATAATATTAAACCCTTCTCTATTAACAGGAACGCCCAGCAGGGCAGCAACCCACGCACCTGTCTTTACAACCAGCATTTTCATGGGAAATGAGATTAGACTGATGATTGCCATAGGCAGAGGAAACATGAATACCAGAAAAATGAGAGGAAATAATATGATCCTGGTAATTTCTCTGCCAAAGAGAAAGAGTGATATGCCGAACACCAGAAAAAATATTGAGAACCCTGATATTGAAAAGACATAGATTGCGGTGCCAAATAAATGAAGCAGGACGGAAACAGCTATGAGCAGCAGGCCCCACCAGGAAGACTCCGCTTTTTTGCCTTTCAATTCCTCTCTTTTTCGCCATATCAGGAAACCTGATATGAAAGGAATGATGAAACCGTGCGAATAGTAAGAATCAGAACTTATATATCGACCATACATCCAGCTCAACACATCGTAATAGGCTGCGATGAAGAGGATAAATAATATTAATCCGAAAATGACGTGTATTCTGGCGTTTGTTTGGGTCATTAAAGTTTAACCAAACTTGATAGCTGATAGGGCATAGACAAAATAGCTTATCAAAGAATTTTTATCAGACAGGATTAACAGGATTATACGGATTTTTTCTTTATTGCCCGGCTTCCTGAAGAAGCCGTGAAAGCACACTATCCACAAAGAAAGAAAAGGCAGGAGATGAATTATCTTGTCGATCCTGGAGATCCTGTCTAGTGGCTTTAGATTTTTATACATTTTTTTGTCAGACAGGATTAACAGGATTGCACGGATTTTTTCACAGCTTCCTAAAAGAAGCTGAGAAAGTACAACAAGTTGCTTTTGATAAGGAAAAGCGAAAATGATTATCCTTTAAATACTGTCTAGATTTCCTGTATTTGCCTTTAACCCAACAAACCAAACTCGCCAACTCAATTTAGAACAGCTTCCTGAAAGAAGCTGAGAAAGGGCAATACATATTCCAGAGAGGGACCGGGTTTTTTGCCTTTCACTAGAGACGCAGAGGTCGCGGAGAGAAAATAATGTTCATCTGTGTTCAAAAAATTATCCACTAACGCCTTGACGGTTCCCAGGACACCAGGCGTTCTCCCCGCCAGTATTGAATCCAGGCAAGCAAAACAGACATGTTTACCAGGACAAAGAATGACGGAATCTTAAAAACAAGGGAAGAAGACAGACGGCTGGAGATGATGCCCAAGAGAGCCATCATATAGAAGCATATTTGCACCAAAAGAATTGCTGCAAAAAGCTCGTCATGCGATGCCAGGATGAAATTTGCTGCCAATGCAGTCATTAACCAAAAAGGTACAAGCCAGCGGCTTAGCTTATGTGAAAGAAGCTGAAAGGCGAAAAGACCGTATTTTCTCGGATCGATCATTGTCCTGGCACGCATGAATACGGATATACCCCTGACCACGGTCCGTATCTTTCTCTCAAACTCTTTTTTGTGGGATTTAACATTTCTGTAATACCCTACGGCATACGGGTCACTGATCCCCCTGAGCCCCATTCTGATGCTGTTCAAAAGTGTATTGAAATCACTCTGCAGATCCGTTTGCCAGTCTTTACACACTTCCCGCCGGGCTGCAAAGAAGGAACCGCTCAGTCCAACCAGCGAATTTACCTCACTCTCCAGGCGGCGAAGAAACATTTCATACCTCACATAAAAATTCTCGCCCGATACCGTACCGTTTTGAGCCAGGATTTTGTCAACACTGCTCACACAGCCAACAGACGGGTCTGCAAAGTTGGAAACGATGTTTCGCAGGGCATCCGGCTTCAAAACGGTACCCACGTCTGAAAACACTAAAATTTCTCCTTGGGCCGATTCTACTGCAAGTTTTTGAGCATATTCCTTGCCCATTCTTTGAGGTGCCCGGACCAGTTTCACGCCTTTTGAACCATATGTTTTCACAATCTCATCAGTACGGTCTTCGGAGCAGTCAGAGGCGACGATAATTTCGATGTTGTTGGATGGATAATCCAGCTGAAGTGTATTTTCCAGTTTGCCTCGAATTTTGTCTTCTTCGTTATAGGCTGCAATGATGAAAGATACGTTAGGATGAATCGGTTTTCTGATGATGGATCTGCTGCGGAAGATTGAAAGACCCTTTAATAAAAGCGGATAGCCTATGTAGGCATAGACGATAGCAAAAATAGAAAACCAGAATAATACCTCCAAAACGAGAATCACTGAAAGGCCTCAAGAGTTGAATTTGGATAAAAAACAGATATGCACCGCACACTCGCTATGCTCGTTAGAGACGCAGAGGACGCAGAGAGAGACAATAATAATGGGCACAGACAAAATAGCTCATGAAAGAAATTTTTTATCAGACAGGATTAACAGGATTATACGGATTTTTTCTTTATTTCCCGGCTTCCTGAAGAAGCCGTGAAAGCACAATATCCACAAAGAAAGAAAAGGCAGAAGATATTATCTTGTCGATTCTGTAGATCCTGTCTAGTGACTTTAGATTTTTATAAATTCTTTTTATCAGACAGGATTAACAGGATTTCACGGATTTTCTTTCTTTCTCAGCTTCCTGAAAGAAGCTGAGAAAACACAATCTACAAGCAGTGAAGGATTTGGCTTTTCGCTTTTCATCAGGGAAAGAGGAGATAACTATCCTGTCTTGTTCGAACATGCATAGCAGAACACAGCCGAATTTATATTATAACAGATATTGGTAGACCTTGAGTTTGGCGAATTCAACGAGGAGGTCTCTCAACAGTGCGTGACCATCTGATTCTTGAACATATAGTGCAACATGGTGATTCTGTAAAAATTTATCAAAACTAATCTTAAGCCTGTGCGTATGATAAGGCGAAGAGATCAATAGCAGGCTTTTGTGGCCCTGCTTTTTCATTAAAGAAGAGATGCCTTTTGCTTCGGTAAAGGTACCGAAAAATCCTTCATCAATTTTTATCGGCTCGATGCACTCAGGTGGGACACCGAATTCAGCGAATTTCAAAACAGACCATTCGTTGTTTGTCAGATTTCTATCCAGAGAAACGCTATATTCCGTTTTTCCCGGCCTGCTGAGAATCCATATCCTTTTGCATATTCCTTTCTGGTATAGGTCAGAGGCTGTTTTGTACTTGGCCTCAAGGCTTGTCTGGGAGCCGCCTAATATATAGATAGCGTCGACCTTTGTCCCGGTCGGGAGAGGATTAATGTCGATGAGTTCATCCAGTATTAAATGCTTTAGATCAGTCCTAAAGGCACTTGAATATTCGCTGTTCAGCCATATGGCTGAAAAAGTAAAGACTAATAAGGCACTGAGTGGAATAAAAAATATAAATTTTGTTTTAGACAGGATTAACATGATTGTCAGTATATTTAATTTACTTCCTGATTTTCCTGAAGAAAATCAGGAAGTGCAATTCGCCTGCGGCGAAGAAAAGATAATGAAATGTTTTAATTCCTGTATATTCTTGTCGAAATTCTTATATCGTTTACCCTGATATTTTTCAGAGCCGGAATATCTCATTTATCTTTCGTGCTATTTGTTTGGCCTTGTTTAGAGCACTGAGTGAGATAAAAAATATAAATTCTTTTTGTCCGACAGGATTAACAGGATTGCGCGGATTTTTTTATTTCTCAGCTTCCTGAAGAAGCTGAGAAAACACAATCTACAAGCAGTGAGGGATTTACTTGTTCGCTTTTCATCAGGGAAAGCATCATTTATAGTACCTTATTCCGAATTATAGTGCCTGGAATGTCTCATTTACCTTTTGGGCTATTTCTTTTGCCAGGTCTTTCGTAATCCCCATGTGCGTGGGGAGGGTGATGAGATTTTGTGCTATGTGAGCCGCACCCGGGGTGGAGACCGGCTGGTTTTTCATAGAGGGCCTGATTGTCTCTTCATCGGCAATGGCCTGTGGATACATGCGCCTGACACCGAGTCTCTTGAGATCTTTGGGTATTGAACCGGGACCTGCCATCACGGGAAATCTGGTATATACGGGCGTTGATCCTTTTGGAAATGGTACCCTATGCTTGGGATCAAGGGCTTTCTCATATATGTTTGCGACATGCCGGCGATGTGTATTCAGGTCATTCAGGGTGACCATGGACTTTTCTGCAAGCTCCTGCACTGATAAAGGCATCGATGAAACCTCAAAAAGCGGATCAAATATGGTCTCACCAAGGCCGAGCGGAAGCATCTCCGGAATCCGGTAAAGACCGGGACATGATATTACTCGGGTCGCAGCAGTCATGGTCAGTTGGGTAAACCCCCGGCTGGCAATCTTCGGCTTCAGGTCTGAAAGAATATTTTGGTCTTTGCTGACTAACGCCCCACCACATCCAAGGGGAAGGGGTTTGCCCCGTCCAAAGCTGAAAAATCCAAAGTCACCCAGTGTTCCCAGAGGCCGTTCATTCAATGTACCGCCAAGGCCCTGTGCCGCATCCTCTATGAGGTAAGCGCCTGTGGCTTGCGCTATTTCCTTCAAGGCATCAATGGGCGTAGGTATGCCGAAGAGGTGCTGATGTATAATGGCCAGTGTCCTGACTGAGGCAGAACGTGTTAAGGAATCCGGATCAGGTCTCAGTGTTTGCGGATCCATGTCATAGACACGTATTGTGAGGCCTGCCTTTACGGCAGAGGCTGCGACTGAGTAGCACGTGTAGCCGGGAATCAGGACTTCGTCGCGTTTTTTTGAATCTTTTCTTTTAAGGGACTCAAGAAGCAGATAAAGAACAGCCCTTCCGCTGTTGCCGAGAATGCAGTATTTGACCTGAAGGTAGTCGCACAGGTGTTTTTTAAAGTCGCTTGAAGAGGATAATAAAGAAGCACATAGTGCCGGCCATGGAATCTTTACCTCGGCAGGGGGATACCAGGCCAGTTTTTTTAAAAGCTGTATCACCGCAGGGGCGCCGAATTATCTATAGCATGAAGATTATTGCGCATCCGATGTATTGACAATTTTTTTATTCCGACAGGATTAACAGGATGACACGGATTTTTTCTTTCTTTCTCAGTTTCCGGAAGAAACCGAGAAAGCACAATCTACAAGCAGTGAAGGCTTTAGCTTTTCATCCGCTAAAGCGAACGAATCTGCTAACTCAATAAACCCCTAAACCCAATAACTTCATTCCGACGCAATTCAACGCCGGTTGTATCAATTTCATCGTCCTCCTCAATAAACCCATAAACCCAATAACTTCATTCCGACAGGATTAACAGGATTTCACGGATTTTTCTTTCTTTCTCAGTTTCCTGAAGAAGCTGTGAAAGCACAATCTACAAGCAGTGAAGGATTTGGCTTTTCGCTTTTCATCCGCTAAAGCCAACGAATCTGCTAACTCAATAAACCCCATAAACCCAATAATTTCATTCCGACAGGATTAACAGGATTTCGCGGATCTTTTTCTTTCTCAGCTTCCTGAAGAAGCTGAGAAAGCACAATCTGACAGTGCTAGAGGCTTTAACTTTTTGCTTTTCTTCAGGGAAAGCGAAAATAAACTATCCTGTCGATCCTGTTAATCCTGTCTAATTTCCTGTATTTGCCTTTAAACCCAACAAACTCGCTAACTCCATTCGGAACAGCTTCCTAAAGAAGCTGAGTAAACGTAATTGCCCCAAAGAAAGGAAAGGCAGAAGATAAATTATAATGATTTTGAATACTTTAAATTCTTTTTATTCAGACAGGATTAACAGGATTACACGGATTTTTTCTTTCTTTCTCAGCTTCCTGAAGAAGCTGTGAAAGCACCATCGACAAGCGGTGCAGGCTTTAGCTTTTTGCTTTTCTTCAGGGAAAGCGGAAATAACTTATCCTGTCGATCCTGTTAATCCTGTCTAATTTCCTTATGTATAGATCTCATAATGATATGTATTTACGGATGCGAGGGCCGATGATGTCAGCTATGCACAAGGGAAGGTGCTGCCAGACCAGGGCTGCGGCTCCCCGACCTTTAGGTCCTGAATTGCTGCAGGCTATTTCCTGCCCGTTGAGCCCCAGCGTGTACCAGTACAGTTGCTCCGGCCTGGCTCCCCACTGCTTTTTAAACCGGTAGGTCCCTTCTTCCGGTGTCGAACGCCCGAGGTCAAATTCAGAATAGCCATTATCAGCCGCCCATGACAAAAACTGCCAGTAAAGCAGCATATTAGGGGCTGCACGATTGTACTTCCTCAAAGATGAGGCCCATGGAATGCAGACCTTTCGGCCATTGCATAAAATAATTCCCGCAGCAACAGGCCCATTATTTTTTCTATAAACTATACCTATTTGTGCCTTGTCGTTATATGCGGACAGGACAGCTTCGAACCATTTCAGGGCATGTACCGGAGATCCGAGGTCACGCATATTGGTGGTAAATACAGAATAGAAATCTTCAAGCAGTTCACGGCCTCCCATGTGCGCTTTGAGGCCTTCTTTTTCCGGACGGCGTATCTGAGACTTCAGTTTGGCCTTAAATCCGCTCCACAGGGCGTCTGAGGAGGCAGGCAGAGATAAAATCATGCTCACTTTGTGGGTGAAGACTTGCCCTGAAGTACCTTCCTGGGCCAAGAGGTTATCGTGCTTCTGTGAACAGCGAATGTCCATACTGGATATACCCAGCTCACCGGCAAGGCCCTGGGCGGCCTTGATGAGCTGCTGTTGTGCGTAAGCTTCTCCCAGGATACCTCCATAGTCACAATAGGGCAGGGATATCAGCGTTTTGTGGCCCCATGGCAGACGAAACAGAATAAGAGGAAACAAGCCGATGATTGAACCTGCGTCATCTTCGGCCAAGAGGTAGTGACCCGTGTGCCCGTAACCTTGTTCCACTGCTGTTTTCCATGCATAGAGATGATAGGGACCGGCTGCCGGATTAGTTGACACGTAGTTGTCCCAGGCAGGTTGGTCATTGTCAGTTGCCTGGCGAATGTTGAGTTGGTCATAGCTCATAGGGAATAGCTGATAGCTGACAGGGTATTCGTTGAATAGTTGAATAGTTAAAATAGCTCATAGGGTACAGACAAAATAGCTTATGAAAGAAATTTTTTGTCCGACAGGATTGACAGGATCACACGGATTTTTTCTTTCTTTCCCGGCTTCCTGAAGAAGCCGTGAAAGCACAATATCCACAAAGAAAGAAAAGGCAGAAGATATTATCTTGTAAATTCTTTTTGTCCGACAGGATTAACAGGATTTCGCGGATCTTTTTCTTTCTCAGCTTCCTGAAGAAGCTGAGAAAACAACACCTTTTTTTAAAGTCAATCCAGCGTGCTTTGAGAACTCAAAGAGACCTATTT
>CAZPDU010000162.1:0-2116 GCA_964585405.1 uncultured Thermodesulfobacteriaceae bacterium
GCAGTCCGCGCTGACCCTTAAATTTGTTTTGCAGACTATTTCGTTTATACTAAGATTTTAGATACCGGAACTGTATTTATTAAGCTCATCTAAGCCCGATTTGGCGTAATAGCAATGATCCTGGCCTTTCTGAGTGATTTCGGATTAAAAGACCCTTATGTGGGGATAGTCAAGGCAGTCATACTGGGCATTAATCCGGCCCTGCAGATTGTGGACATAAGCCATCAAATCGCCCCGCAGAATGTAATGGAAGGGTCCTTTGTCCTGGGATCGGCCTTCAGGGAATTCCCTATGGGGACGATTTTTCTCAACGTGGTCGATCCGGGTGTCGGATCTCAAAGGATCGGTTTATTGGCTGTTACGGAGCATTATATGTTTCTGGCACCGGACAATGGTCTTTTAAGCATGGTCTTCCGATACCACTCGAAAGTGACCTGCTTCAGTATAGAGAACAGCAAGTATTTCAGGCATCCGGTAAGCAATACATTCCACGGAAGGGATATCTTTGCCCCGGTTGCTGCCCATCTCACACTTGGAGTAGCACCAAATTCCTTTGGCCCTCACTGCCGTAACCCTGTCCGGTTTCAATGGCCCGAACCTGTTGTCAAAGATCAGTACATCGAAGGTGAAGTGATATACATAGATGGTTTCGGAAACCTGGTCCTTAATGTATCCGCTGACCTCATCCGGCACAGATGTCCTGTCAGTGAGCAGTTCAGGGTCTATATCAAGGGGATGGAATTGCCATTACTAACTACCTACTCAGACGTAGACAAGGGGGGCACTGCCGCCCTTATCGGAAGTTACGGCTATCTGGAAGTAGCAGTAAATCAGGGAAGCGCAGCAGAGTCAATCGCTGCTGGTGTCGGTGAACCTGTTTTAATCACAAAGGTGCTAGAAACAAAGGAATGAAAAATGCTTTTTTGATTTCATGAATTGAGTTTTAGTATGTAAACAGATAAAAGTGCCCTCGGGGACTTTCTCATACGAGTAAATTCTCTATAGTATTTTTCAGCTCCTTTATTTCAAAGGGCTTGGGAAGAATACGGTCGGCCTTTTTCTCATTAGCCAGTTCTTCAGCGTGATATCCATAACCGGTAATGGCAATTACGGGTATACCGGGGTGATTTTGTTTAATAACCGTTATGATGCCAATGCCGCTGACATACGGCATGGTTATGTCAGTTACTACCAGATTATAGTCTCCGGCCTTGATTTCCTTCAGGCCCTCCAGTCCATCACTTGCCGTAACAACCTCATAGCCTAAATAGACCAGGTAATCCTTTAGCATACTGCGGACCTGCTGATCATCTTCGATAACAAGTATGCGTTTTTTATCTTTTTCCATTTTTTAAACAATAAAAGAACTTTATTAACATAAATACTGTCTATTCGTTAACTGTGCAAAGTCTCCATGGAAAGAAAAATATCCAGGGATTAAGATAAATTATTGATTTATATTTTCTGATCCCTTAGGTTTTAGATATAGTTCATTTATTCAGAAAATGTCAATTAAAGAATTTAAGGTTATCATATTTATTTTCTGTACGCCTTAGTTCCACAATTCCTGGATTTATATTACAGGAATTTTTGTTTTGAACATAGATTACAAGGATGATCGCATATCGGGCAGTGAAACCCCATTCGGTCTCTTTAAGTTCGGCCGAAAGGCATTAGTATTACTATACATAAATTTAGAGCGATTATAACGAACCTTTCTGTCTCAAGATTGCCCAATCGCCAACACTGTTTTATCATATGAATATGGAACAAAACATTTCTAACATAGTCCAGGCACGTAGAAAGACCCGTGTAATTCATGTTGGGGATATACCAATTGGCGGCGATTACCCCATTGCTGTCCAGTCTATGACCAACAAAGATACACGGGATATCCCGGGCACTGTTGCACAAATCCGCTGTTTGCAGGAGGTCGGGTGCGAAATTATAAGGGTGGCAGTGCCTGATAACGCTTCCGCCGAAGCGATTTCAGAGATTAAAAAATCGATTTCCATACCTGTTATTGCAGATATACATTTCGACTGGCGTCTGGCTGTGGCCTCAATAGAGGCCGGCGCCGACTGCATAAGGATAAATCCCGGTAACATCGGTGGGC
>CAZPDU010000163.1:0-1703 GCA_964585405.1 uncultured Thermodesulfobacteriaceae bacterium
GAAGCGGGTAGGCCGGAAAATCGTCCCACATCAAGAGTCTCTTAAGATTAGGATGTCCCTTAAAACGTATGCCGTACATGTCGAATGCCTCGCGTTCGGGCCAATCCGAAGCCTTCCACATGCTGTAAAGGCTGTCCACCTCCATATCATCCTCTGCCACACGCACCTTTACCTGCAAACGCTCGTTTCGTTCAAGACAAAGCAACAGGTAAATTACTTCAAAACGGGGTGGAAGTGACTCTTCCGTCGTTATTTCTTCTGCCCCTTCACCTTCTTCGGTCTTTTCTTTAGGCTTTTTCTTCGACTTATTAAGGTCCAGATTATCTACTCCAAACACATCACTCAGAAAATCAAAACTGAGACCAGGTGTATCCCTTAGAAGGCGCATTACATCAAGAATCCTACCTTTGGGAACCTCCACACTGAGATCACCTTGACATTCAACCATCGCCACAATAAGGTTTTCAGGCCCTAGACACTGTTCCACTCTCTTCTTGAGATCCATGGTTAGGTACCCACCAATAAGTCAGAGTACTTCTTATGTATAATAGGATGACTCTTCTCTGTCTTTTCAATAAACATCAATAGGGCCTGCAGCAGGGCCTCAGGCCTTGGAGGACAGCCTGGAATGTAGATATCCACAGGCACCACCTTGTCTATACCCTGAAGAGTTGAATAGGTCCTAAAAACCCCCCCGGTACATGCACAGGCACCCATGGAAATAACACATTTAGGTTCAGCCATCTGATCATATATCTTTTTGAACACAGGTGCCATTTTGAGGGTTATGGTCCCTGCCTGTATAAGCACATCTGCCTGGCGTGGAGAAAAACTTGGTCGCTCCGCCCCGAATCTTGCCATATCGTACCCTGCGGCCAGAGCGCACATCATCTCGATACCACAACAGGCAGTACCATATGGAAGAGGCCATGGTGATCTTTTGCGTCCCCAGTTAATCAGCCACTCCAGCTTGGTAGCAATCCATCCGCCACCATTGTAAGCCTCAGTTGCCATACGACTTATCCCCCTAATCCCACTCTATGGCGCCTTTCTTAATGGCATAAATAAGACCTGCCAACAAGATCGCCACAAAAATAAATATCTCACAAAAAGCTCCCCAGCCAATTGCAGCCAATTCATGGTATCTGACAGCCAGCGGGTAGATCAAAACTGTTTCCAGATCGAATACCAAAAATAGTATAGCAACCAGGAAATACTTGACATCATAACGGGTACGGCTGGGATCCAGAAGCGGTACACCACATTCATATGTACTGTTCTTACTGGGGTTAGGACGAGAAGGCCCAAGAATATAAGCTCCGGCAAGCATGAGAATCACTACAATAAGCGACATGCCAAGGTACATGACAATGGTCTCAAAACCGCTCATCATGTGAATAGCCCTCCTCTCGCAGATAAATCCCAAAATATTTAACAATTTAGAAAGCTGAACTACACTTCAGCTTTAGCACCATTGTTAAGGAACGTCATTATTCAACTATATTCAGTATTTGTGTATATGCCTTTCCACATTTAAAGTCAAGGTGCTATTTTGACCCTTGTCCATGTCTAATATCACTGACTTTGGTGGATTGAACTATCATAAGAGAACCCGGCTGTCAAGACAAAAAATGAATCCTCACTCAGTGAATTTGGGGGCTGTTACTGATTCATACCTCCTTAAATTCCTTGGCATTTGTACA
>CAZPDU010000164.1:0-2556 GCA_964585405.1 uncultured Thermodesulfobacteriaceae bacterium
ACCAAATTTTAAGGCATAATAAACGATATCGGTCATCTCAACACCTGAATCGATTGATTTGAAGTGGTGCTGGTGGCGCCAGAACCGATAAGGACCTGATCGTTGTTCATCAATAAATAAAAAAGGCTTATCCAGACGAGTGATTTCCGACACCCAAGTCATCGGAACCCCCAATAATGGACGGATGCGGTAGGTCATAACGTCTCCTTTGCGCATCCTTTCAGGTACATCAGATACAATGCTGAAATCCAGCCACGGTGGAGTAATCTTAGGTAGATTTTTAGGAGAAGAAAAAAGTCCCATGACACGTCCAACGATACCGTCAGACGTTGTATTCGCTTTAACTGATATGCCTGTATCGATTCATTTTCAAAGTGAGTCGATTCTTTCACGATAAATCTTACGGTGCCATTCCGATAACTATTTCTTTCAATATGATAGGTTTTTTCAAAAAAGCAAATGGTATCCAAATAGGTATTTTGCATTATAAGATTTACTGGAGGGAAAGAAGGAATTTTTAACGTCTTAAAGGACCATCCCTTACTGGTGGCATATATGCTGATTAAAAGCCTGCTTAATGATTGCCTGAAATTTTGCGTCCTTTTTATACCTGATGGAAAGGGCATCTATTCCTGTAACTGGTAAAATAATTTGATACTTCGCCCTTCTGAACAATAACCGGCGCTGAGACCTAAGATGGCGAACGAAATGAGATATGTCCATAACAAATAAAGAGAAACGGGTGATTACTGTGGCGCTTGCCAATCACCGACCGGAAACAGTTCAGCCGGCAGCTGAATTGATGACCAGGCACGATGCCATCTTTCTCGAAGAACCGCCTTCCAGAGAACTGGAACAAATGCTCACCGGCGATATTTCAGTAAATGACTATCTTCAGAGTATCGATACAGAGTATCCTGAGTTCAGTCGACAAATGGCTCTTCAGCTGCGGAAACTTCACGCTGCTGGAAAGGTGATTATAGCTGTAGAACCATTTCTGGAACACCTGCTCGCTATTCATGAGTTTTTCATAGAAGGTGGCACTCCGGCCGATTTGAGGCCGGATACGGACCGTTTCAGGGTATATGAGGCGGAACATAAAGCTACAGCGGCGCTGCTGGATTTTTATCGTGCGGCTATCGAGGCCCCCTTTGACGAAACTGTTTCAGCCGTTAAAAGATTCGCCAGACAGGACGCGGGCCGGTTTGTCTTACGCGACGAAATGCGGGCCGAGGCCTTAGCGAAGATGGCTCCTGAGCATGAATGCTCATACGTGGAAGCCGGCCAGATGCACTATTACCTCTGGCATCGTCTTAATCTGCTGGTTGGAGATAAAATTGCTGTCAGACCCCACTTTTTGATGGCCCCGGTAGTCAGAAACCTTGACTCAGAAAGACACCTTTATGGACCGGGTGACATTCTGACCCTGCTCTATATTTTTCACCCCTCGTTTCAGGGTCCTCTTGAGGATCTGCTGGCTGCTCGAAGCCTTATATACAACAAGTTGATAGAAAAAAACGAAATGCCGGTTTCCGTTGATACGTTCCCACATACCCGAAATGAACTGCGAACGTCGGCAACAGTAAAAAAGCTTTCGATGGCAGACTGCCAGAGCCTTTTCTCAATCCTTCGACGGACGGATACTAAACACTCGGTTAAACTGGTTAACAGCTACCTCGGTCACAAGGGGATAAGCTGATTCAGGCCTTTGTGATATATGACAGTTTTTATCATCTAAAGAATATTCTTTGTCATCATTATGTAATAAGCGGCGGTTTTACTAAGCCGTTTTAAAGAGTATGTATATGCTGATATTCCTGTCCGGTAAAGGGCATAAAAAAAATACAGGCCCTTGAGGGCAAAATATCGAAAGGTTTCAAGAATGTCAGAAAACAGGCATTTTTATAATGTTTCTTCAATGCACGCTCAATAATGAATGATCTGATTGATATATGCGGTTCATAATAAAAAGATAAGGAGCCACCCATGAGATCGCTAATGGTGCGTATAAATATTGGTTTCATAGCCACATTAATTATTCTATCCTGCTCGGCAAATGCCCAGAACTCAGAACAGATAACTGAAAAACAGTTCGTACTCAAGCCCATTGGCTTTGTGCAAAAAGAAAAAGGACGGACCACTCTTGAACTGAACAAAAATCTTGCTCCAGCCTGTCTTGGACTCGACGGTTTCTCTCATGTGTGGGTCTTGTGGTGGTTCAACCATAATGACACACCAGAAAAACGCTCTATTTTACAAGTGCACCCCCGCGGTAACCGAAAAAACCCTCTGACCGGTGTATTTGCGTGCCGTGCACCGGTCAGACCGAATCCTATTGCCCTGAGCCTCTGCCGCATTCACTCGGTCAGAAACAATATAATCGAGATTGACAAAATTGATGCATTTGCCGATACGCCCGTTTTGGATCTCAAGCCCTACATACCAGGCTGTGATTCCACTCAGGCAACGGTTGCGGACTGGCTGATAAACAACAATAGGGCGATTGATAGCAATCCGCGCTGACTCTCAAATTTGTTTTGCAGACTGTTTCGTTTA
>CAZPDU010000165.1:0-2437 GCA_964585405.1 uncultured Thermodesulfobacteriaceae bacterium
TCCCACACCTATTTGTTTTGGATTACGCCTGCCACCCCTGAAACCTATCCCGCCTATAATTCGATCCAGCCAGCCTCTCAGCTTCCATAGGAAGTTTCCAAAATAATAGCCGGTCTTTCCTCCTATCTCGATGACAGGCCTCCACACCTCTTCAGGAGTCGCCTGAATCTGAACCTGATAACTGCATTTTAAAATGGTCCCGCCTGCATATCTGGCATCACCGCAATATGTCCATTCCGGTGGAATAGCAGTGCCTGAATCGGTCCAGCAGGTATCTACCTGTTGCTGTTTAACCTTATCCAAGGCCAGCCTGATAGTTTGTCGGCAATTCAGCAGCTCTTGAGGAATGATTTTCTTGATGCGATGTTCTTTACAGATCACCGGATTACGCAATCCCTCAGCCAGTGGTCGAGCAATGCTGGCCGGTACCGGAGTTACCAGATGAATCCAGTAAGAGCTGAGTTTAGGGGAGAGCACAGGTACGGGAATTATCAGGCGATGAGGTAAACCGGCCTCTTCAGCATAAATGTCAAAAAGCTGGCGATAGGAAACTACCTCCGGTCCTCCGATATCAAAGGTTTGCCCTTTGGTCTCTTCGTGCTCCAGACAGCCCTGCAGATAGTTAAGCACATTGGTTATGGCGATGGGTTGAACAGGGTTTCTGACCCAGCGGGGGGTAATCATTATAGGCAGTCTATCAACCAGATATCGTAAAATCTCAAAGGAGGCACTGCCAGAACCCAGTATCATGGCAGCCCGAAGAAAGGTGGTGGGTACCGGTCCAGCCTGAAGAATCTGGGCCACTTGATGACGGGATTGAAGATGAACGCTTAGTTCGGGGTCTTTTTCGCTACCTAATCCACCCAGATAAATAATGCGTTCCAAACCATTTGAGGCCGAGGCGCGGGCCATATTTTGAGCGGCTAATCGGTCGGACTCGGTATACCCCTTAGGGTCCGCCAGCATTGAATGTACTAAGTAAAAGGCAGCGCTGCATCCTTTAGTGGCCTGGACCAGAGACCCCTCATTCAGCACGTCTCCTTCTGCCAACTCTGCCTGAGGGTGATCAGCCCAGGGTCTGGCATCGAGTTTTGCCAGGGATCGACCCATGGCCCTGACCCGGTAGCCTTGGTCCAGCAATTTGGGAACCAGGCGTCCCCCTACATATCCGGTGGCCCCTGTAACCAGTACTGGTTTAGTATACATATGGTTTCTTTTAAAACTAAAACTGGCTTTTTAATTTTTTAAAGATTTAAAACCCCCGTTGTTTTTAAATAGTTAAACGATCTCTTAACTCATGATACTTAATAGAACTTGCCATCGGGTGCTTTCCAGCCCCTTATCTTTTTCTGAAAGACAATATTGCCCTGTATTATATCTCTCTCTCCCTTAAGATTTTCTATTTCCGCCTCATATGCCAATTCATAAAATTTGATTCCCATAACTTCATCATATTCTCCGTTTGTCTTATCAAATCGTATTATCTTTATCGTTCCGTCTTCCAGTTCGCTTTTCCATTGATTTTCATAAAATTCTCTGGCATCAGATTCCGATGGTATGGAACCTCTATCGCATGATGCTGACAGCAAAGTGAGAATGACCATGAAGACAAGATAAGGAATTCGCATTTTTTTAACCTTATGACTTTTTATAGTTGATAAGTAAATCAGTCTATTTTGACCTCTTCGCCCATGTGAATCTATAAAAGGTATGCAAAAAAATTTACCAGCGCTCAGTCCCTACCATGCTGCTGACATCTGTACAGCGGGCCTTTTCTTCTTCCGTAAGTTCCTCCTTTTTCTTTATGTTACCTTTCAGTGCCTCCACGGAGCAGGCGTATTCTTTGCCATCCTTATCACGAATCCATACCAAATCCCTTAATCCGCCTTTCTCAGCCATAATTGCCTCCTTTTTTTCGCAAAAAAAAGTTATAAATGGTTTAAAGAACGAAGAGGTCAATATTGATTATATATAAATATTATATAAATAATACTAATTTATAAATTATAATAATTTTTTTGATCTTGAACAGTCCATAGCTGAAATCTCAGGTTAAGTTTCTGCCAGAGGGACCAAGGTAATCAGACGCGGATATTTGATTAAATTTGATTTTTTGAATTTCACGACGGACTTATAAAAGTGTTATAATAAACATGCCTCTGCAAACCATGGCGTGAACCTCGGAATGCCGGGTGATATGGAAGACAGGCAAACTGTTAAGTTCGCATGATCTTTATGAGGGCTGTGAAAATATTTCTGTAAGTATTGATCGCCTGTAGTTGAAGATATCTTCCAGCCGTTTTTTTATCAAAACAGACTGGATTATATCGCTCAAAACACCAAATTTTAAGGCATAATAAACGATATCGGTCATCTCAACACCTGAATCGATTGATTTGAAGTGGTGCTGGTGGCGCCAGAACCGATAAGGACCTGA
>CAZPDU010000166.1:0-6425 GCA_964585405.1 uncultured Thermodesulfobacteriaceae bacterium
TCATCTCTCAGGTGCGCATATCTCATGGTCATTTGTGGGCTTTTATGTGTTAGAAGTTTTTGCAGTGTGTACATGTCAACCTGGCCCGAAGAGGCCAGCATTGAGGTGTAGACATGACGCAGGCCATGCAGGGGTCTGAAGTCCTTTGGCAGTCCGGCCTCTTTCTTTATCCGGTTAACCACCATCTGGGCCGTGACCCTTTTCCCCCCGCCCCGGCCAGGAAAGACATAAGGGCTTTTGGTCTTTTCATGCAATTTAAGCAGATCACGTCCCGCTTCATTCATAGGAATAACCTGATCCGATCCACCCTTAGGATTACGGATATTGATAAATCCCCTTTCAAAGTCAATATTCTCCCATCTCAATTTAAACAACTCTCCACGTCTCATACCTGTGAAAAGAGCCAGCTTCATAAGGTCAGCTACTTGCCGGTTTGAATCCTTGTCAATTGCATCGAGCAATCTTGCCAATTGTTCCCGGGTCAGATCCTCTGTTTTTATATTATTAACGGTAGGCTTCTGGACGTGGAATGAAAGCCCTTGGCAGAGACCGTTTTTGACAGCGTAATTCACGATCCAAGTGAGAAGGTTCATGACGTGCTTGACAGTTTGTGGAGAGTTTGATTCTTAGACGATCAACATCCAGTCTGATCAGGTCCTTTGGCTCCTTGTTGCCAAAATTAGGCTTGAGGTATTTATTGTATCGGCTCTCGTCTGTGACTAAACTCTTTCCAGGCGTTCTAGTGGCTTTGTATGACTCCCATAGCCTATCGACTGTCCATTTTTTTGTAGCCTGAGATATTGACTCGATTTTTTAGATTTTTCATTAATAATTTGAAATAACTAAAAAATTCTAAAACGCAGTTCTTAATGTTTTTCTGCTTCAGACCGATAAGCTTTTTTGGTAATGTTCCCGGGTTTAAGTTATAATATGATCTGGCTGAAAGATCCGGTTCGCGGCGCCGTTTCAATTTTGGAGTCACTGCTATATACGTCAGCAGTCGGCATTATCTATAAAAAATACATCTTCCAGCTTTTTTGAGCGGAATCATGTTGCAGGATGTCTGGGGGTGCAGTCACAATATTAATTTATTATTCGGATCATATCTGACTTAAGGTCCTCGTGACAGGCTTTAAAAACTCCTGGTATCGATTTTAGGCGTGCCTAATCCATGGCCACCAACCAAATCATTGTTTAAAATGGAAATTCCTATACTATAAATTAAGAGAAGAGAATGTCAGAGATGTTTTACCTGCCATAATGAAATTAATTTATAAAATAATGATCGCAACCGGGATCGAATGCAAAATTTTACCAATGCCTTAATTGTTGACGACGAAAAAAGTATATGTGAATTACTGACTGAAATCTTGTCAGAGATGGGTTTTAATATCACAGCTACTTGTTCCCCGGTCAAAGCTCTTGAAATGGCAACTTGCCAAAGCTACGATCTTGCCATTCTTGATGTTCAAATGCCTCAGATGGACGGGATTTCTCTTTCCAAAAAACTGCGTGCCAACAATCCCTCTATCGGTATCATACTGATTACGGGATATGGTAATTTCAAAATTGCCCTGGAAGCAATTAAACTCGGTGTTTCAGACTTCATCGAGAAGCCATTCAATATCAGGGATCTGCTGGTCAGCGTCAACCGTTTAATAGAGCGTCAGCGCCTTGAACGGGAAATACGTGAGAAGACTGAGATGCTGATACAGTCAGAAGCGCAATATCGTATTCTTGTGGATAATATCGCAGACGGGGTTGCCGTTTTTTCCGAGGGAAAGATTATTTTTCATAATAAATTTTTCAGCCGTTTACTCGGTCTTGAGTCCATGACATTCTACCGGCGTACCATGGCTGATCTTCTACATCCCCAGGATCGAACCAGGGCCATTCATGATTTTACGAAACTGATGAAAAACCGCGGTCACAGCTCGTTCAAATATCGATTCAGAAAAAATGACGGGTCATACTGTTGGGTATCTGTTAACAGCTCAGTGATCAACTACAGAGACAAGCCAAGCATACTTTCGACCTTTCGTGATATTACCCCATATGTCGATATGGAGAATTACCGGGAGGATATGGAAAAGATGCTGCGCCATGATATGTATTCCCGTTTGGTGGCAATTGTGGGTCTTGCCAACCGATTACTTGACAAAACTGAACTCAGCGAAACACAAAAGAGGTGTTGCCAACATATCCAACAGTGCGGAAAACAACTGGAAAAGATGGTTAATAACTATCTTAATGTTGCACGTCTGGAAAATGGGTTATATAAGCCGCGGCCAGAACAGTTCAACTTTATGGAAATGATCGCCCAGGTCGCCAGTACCCTCAGGAACATCGCCAGCAAAAATAAGGTGGATATAGTTATTATCTTTAATAAAAAACTCTATACCCCTGGACAAAGACTACTTTTTATTGGAGACAGGACATATCTTCAAAGTGCACTTGAAAACCTGATTAAAAATGCCATTGAGGCCTCACCCCAGGACCAGTCTATCAGGATCAAAATCAAACATGATAAGACACGGGTCTGGGTCAGTGTGCATAACTGGGGTATGGTACCTGAACAAATTCATTCATGTTTTTTTGAAAAGTACACGACTGCCGGGAAGAAAGACGGGACAGGACTTGGAACCTATATGGCCCATCTTGTTGTGACCGGCCATGGGGGTTCTATATCATTTGAATCCTCACAAGATGAGGGTACTACGGTCGAAATAGAATTACCTGTTAAGAGTATGTAAATTCATGTTACTAAATTTATCCCCCCAATACTGTCCATAAGCCATATCCATATTGACAAACAACAGAGAATAGCAATGTATTCAATATACAGGACTTGAATGTATAGCTATTTGCGGAGTACAATAAATTTTGTTTGAATATTAGAATAACTTTCGTACAGGTCTAAAAAACTTATGGAGAACAAAGATACATTTTCTGACGATTTTGATTCTATCCTTCCCGCGGCTAAAGAGGTGTTTGAAATTGAGTTGGCAGGGATCAAAAGGGTGAGAGATCACCTGGACGAGGGCTTTGTAAAGGCTATTAAGCTACTGCTTAAAACCAAGGGCAGGGTGGTAATAACAGGAATAGGTAAATCGGGGCTTGTTGCCAGAAAGATTACCGCCACCCTGGCCAGTACAGGTACGCCCTCCATGTTTCTTCATCCGGTAGAGGCCATGCATGGTGATCTGGGCATGGTGACTAAAGATGATATCATAATTGCCCTTTCAAATAGCGGAGAGACCCAGGAACTCACGGATTTAATGCCTGCCTTCAAAAACAGGGGGATTCCTGTAATCGCTTTGACTGGCAACAGAGAATCGACTCTTGCCAAGAGCAGCGAGGCAATGATCGACACAGGGGTTGACAGAGAGGCCTGCGCTCTCGGGCTTGCCCCTACTGCCAGTACCACAGCAACTCTGGCTGCCGGTGATGCTCTGGCAGTGGTGCTTCTTAAGATGCGGCGATTCAACGAAGATGATTTTAGGAAAAATCATCCTGCCGGAACCTTGGGTGACAGGCTTAGAGTCTGTGTGCGGGAGGTAATGATTACCGGGGCTGATATTCCGCTTGTGCGGCCGGGGACTGCCATGCCCGAATTACTTCAGGAAATGGACCTCAAGGGCCTGGGTTCGGTTTTAGTGCTTGACGGAGAGGAATCGGTGATTGGGATTGTAACAGATGGCGACCTGAGGAGGGCGCTGATTAATACGGGAGACCTGTCGGAAAAGGTTGTAGAACAGGTGATGACTAAAAATCCCAAAGGTATTTCACCCGAAGCTCTTGCAGCAGAGGCTCTGGCCCGTATGGAAAAACACCTGATCACAGTATTGCCTGTTGTTGAAACAGGCGGCCAACTGGTCGGGATGGTACATCTCCATGACCTTTTGGGTAAAGGGAAATTCAGATTTGTTGTTTAGCTCAGTATCAGTAAGGGCTGATTATACTGCAGAAAGACCTGAAAAAAGATTCCACTCAGAATGCTTCGGCAGGTGGCGAGATTTTCAAGGGACAAGGCCTTACTTAGGTCCAGTGTCAGTATTGAAACAATTGAAGCAGCGCTTTGTATGGAGCATTTTCAACGGAATCAAAGCATAACCGAAGGAGGTTAGGTATATGGCAAAGGGCCTTAATAAGGTTTTGCTCATTGGGCGTTTGGGGACAGATCCGGAAATACGTTATACCTCTGATGGAACGGCAGTAGCTAATTTCAGTATGGCCACAAATCGTTCAATAAAACGTGGTGACCAGTGGGAAGAGGAGACAGACTGGCACAGGATTGTTGCCTGGCGGAGGCTTGCGGAAATATGCGGCGAGTATCTGAGAAAAGGAAGCAACGTATTTGTCGAAGGCCAGATAAGGACCCGGTCCTGGGAAGACAGAGATGGGAACAAGCGATGGACTACAGAAGTAGTTGCCAAAGATATGGTAATGTTAGATTCTAAAGGAGACAAGGCCCTGGGGACAGCAGCAGATCTGGAGCCGCCACAGCCGCCTATAGAGGATGACGTTCCTTTTTGATATCCCCATTATTGCAAAGCAGACAGAATCCTGAGATACAGCGTTTAGACAGACTATTTGAAAAGGCCCTCAAAAGTGGTGTCTTTCCAGGGGCCTCGCTGATCGTAACAAATAGCGGAAAAGTTGTGCTTGAAGCTGCCTGGGGTGGAGTTACACATGTTCCCTGGTCTGCAAGAGTCAGTCCCATTACGGTCTATGATCTTGCATCCCTTACCAAACCCCTCGCTGTCGCACTCTCTGTCATGGCCTTGATAGAAAAGGGCAAATTGCAGCTTGATGACACCCTGGATTCAATTTTTTCTGAAGTACCTTTAGACAAAATTCAAATATCCATCCGTCACCTTTTAGGTCATACATCAGGCTTGCCTGCCTGGAGGCCATTTTATAAGAAATTAGTTCACGTGGTGCGTGATTTAAGGCCCTTGGAGATGAAAAAAATGATCCTGGCCGAACCTCTGACATCCGCACCTGGAATACATGCCGAATATAGCGACCTTGGATTTATGATTCTCGGCTGGATAATTGAGAGAGTTACAGGTAAAGGCTTGGCAGGTGCCTTACAAGAGTTGGTATTTGAACCGCTATGCGTAAAGGATCTATATTTCGCCCTCCCATACGCTGAGGCAAATGGACAAATCTCCCAGAAACCGCCTTTAACTGATGGGGAAACAGGGAATTTTATCCAGATGTGCCGTAATGGGCTTGTAGCGCCGACAGAGGTATGTCCGATCAGGGGAAAGGTTATTTGCGGCGAGGTCCATGACCTGAATGCATGGGTGATAGGGGGGGTGGCAGGGCATGCCGGTCTTTTCGGAACCGCAGGATCCGTGGCAAGACTCCTCCTGAAGCTCCTTGATGTTTATAAGGATAGAGGGGTCTGCCCGAATTTTTCAAAGGCACTGCTTCAGAAATTCTGGCATATTCAAGATCACCGTGCCGACAGCACCTGGGCCCTTGGATTTGATACCCCGTCGCCGATTGGCTCCAGTGCAGGCAGCGGTTTTTCTCCTGGAAGTATAGGCCACCTGGGTTTTACAGGTACATCATTTTGGATGGACCTGGAGTATGAGTTACTGGTGGTGCTCCTGGCAAACCGTACTTTCCCAAAGGCCGACAGAGAGAGTCAGGATAAAATGCGTCAATTTCGGACTTTGCTTCATAATCTTGTCAGGGAGATCTGGTGAGTAAAGATAAGTCTCAGAATCAACAAAACGGTTAAGATTGTCCTGTAAAAATGCGGTCAGTGTTAAGAGAACTCAAGATCCTTTCTTCTTTCCCTGAGGTCTATATGGCCGGCGGGCCAGTCAGGGACTGGCTCCTGGGCAGAGAGATACTGGATCTTGATCTGGTGGTGCCGCAAGGCGCCATTAATCTTGCCAGACGCTTTGCCCAGAGTACAGCAGGACACTTTGTCATGCTGGATGAAAAGGAAAAGGTGGCCAGGGTTGTCTGCAAGGATCTTGTTCTGGATTTCAGCCAGTACAGGTGTGAAGCCAGTAACATCGAAGAGGACCTGTGCCAGCGGGACTTCACTATAAATGCCATGGCACTGCCACTGTCTTCAGCCGTTCCATTTCTCAATAATCACCTGCAACCTGGCATCTGCAACTTGCAACATACTGTGATAGACCCTACAGGAGGTCTTGCAGACCTTGATGATCAAATAATAAGGGCAATTTCCCAGAAAAACCTTGAGTCTGATCCTTTGAGGCTCTTACGGGCCTGTCGTTTCAGGTCCCAGCTGGATTTTGAGATAGAGCAGCAGACATGGGATTATATCAGATATCTGTCACGTTCTGTGGACTCAGTCGCGCCAGAACGTGTCAGCCATGAATTAAGACTTATCATGAATTCTGAAAGGGCGGGCAGGACACTTCACGAGATGGTTC
>CAZPDU010000167.1:0-6268 GCA_964585405.1 uncultured Thermodesulfobacteriaceae bacterium
GTTTGATAGAGGACTTACTTGCCAACCGCCTTAAGGGTATAACAGGCCCCACATGTCAAGGACATGGCGAAGAAGGACATCAGTGCCGACATTAAAAAAAGCGGTTCATGCCTTAAAACTTATTAATTAGAAAAAAGGAAATTGGAAAAAAGCGAAATAGAAGCAAAAAGGCCAAATTTCCAGTTATCATTGATTACAAGTTAAGAGACCTGACACACGTGCAATACGGTTTTTGTGGTCAACTCCAGGCTCAAAAATTCGCTTTTTGTAGACCCCGTTATCGCTACACGAAAAAACGGATACAGAAGAAGTATCGTCCAATTCAGGCGGGGCTTAATGCCTGTGTGTCTGTTGCTGCCTATAGCTTTATTCTAAAAGTATTTTCTACAGCGAATCGGTAATCAGTAAATTAATCAGTGAATTAATCATATTTTGTCCTATGATTATTTGTCTGTCGGAACATTGTCTATTGTTCAAAAATCGCGCTGCGATGTCCCTGCAAATAGTGGTCTAATCCGATAAATAAATTTCTGAGCCCTGCAACCAGCTTATTTAAAAATAATTATCTCAAAATCTGTAGCATCAGTCCGATTGATAGGCTACATTTTGCACAGATCTTAAACACCTTTTAACGATAATATTGGTGACATGCTGTTTATTTGATAAGATAGGGCCTTATAGCTCAGTCAACTTGAAGTGGGTAATTATTCACCTCATTCCCGGGCACATTATCAATCTCTACGACTGTATGAAAAATGTAAGCGCATGTAAGGAGTCCTTATGGATAAGGAAAAGGCCGCTGAGACCTTGACAAAAGAGCTCGAGCAACGACTGCGTGACAAGATGGGTCCGCTTTTTGAGCGTTATGGACTGGATATAAAGGAGTTGCTTACCCCCCTTAGATGGAAGCCGGTGGTCCTTATAATAGGTAATTACTCATCTGGAAAATCGACCCTTATCAACGAAATCCTTGGAAGCCAGATCCAGCGCACTGGCCAGGCGCCTACTGATGACAGCTTTACAGTCCTGGCCGCACCAGAGCCCAGCGAACCAGAGGAAGAAGTGCCTGGAAGTACATTAGTAAGTGATGAGCGTCTTCCTTTTGCCTCTCTGAGACACTTTGGTGAGAGCCTCCTATCCCATATGCGTTTAAAAAGAGTGGCAAATGCCCCCATACTCCAAAATTGTGCCATCATAGATACTCCAGGGATGCTCGATTCAGTCACAGAAAAGGATCGCGGATATGATTACTTAGGTGTCGTAGGCGAGCTGGCAAAGCTGGCAGACATCATCATCTTGATGTTCGATCCCCATAAGGCAGGAACAATTAAGGAAACTTATCAAGCCATCAGGAGCACTCTACCCGGCTCCACTGGAGAAGACAGGCTCATTTACGTACTGAATCGCATTGACGAATGCGAGAGCGTATCAGACCTTTTAAGGTCTTATGGAACCCTGTGCTGGAACCTTTCGCAGATGACGGGCAGAAAGGATATGCCAAGGATATATCTCACTTTTGCGCCCAAGGAAGGCAAAACAGCCCCCATCGGCTTTGAAGCTTGGATGAATGAACGGGAAGAGCTTAAACAGACCATAAATTCAGCACCAAAGATGAGATTAAACCACATACTTCAGGAAGTGGATCGAGTCGTAAGGGAACTTGGCCTTGAAATAGAGGCTATGGTCGCTTTCAAAAAACGATTTATTGATAAAATCAAAGGCGTACTCCGAACATGGGGTACGATTGCCATACTGGCCTTTTTCTTTGGAGATCTGGTTATGAAACTGTTAACCGGTTATCCAGATACGCCCCTTGCAGGTGCCCTGCTGGCAGGAAATCTCAGTTTTGAACATTTTCTTTGGCCCATTATGTGGGCAATGCTGGTCGTGGCCTCAGCCTCACTGTATGTCCAACGATTACTTTTCCCTAAATTTACAAAACAGACCCTGAAAGATTTGGATAATTTGATCCCGCTTGAGACTGCCTACAAAAAAAATCTTTGGAACAGGGCCAGACACCGAATACATAAATTAATAGAAGATCAGGCAAGAAGGCAAATATTGATTGCACATAACCGCTATTTGGGAAAAGTAGATCAATTTCTCAATAAAGACCTAAGCAGTTTTTTCGAACGTGTTTAATAACTTGTCCTTTAGAAAAATCTTGAATTTTATATTATACTGAAACAATCAAACAAATGGAGATATTATGTCCGGTCATTCAAAATGGAGCACAATAAAACATAAAAAGGCGGCACAGGATGCCAAGCGGGGAAAAGCCTTCTCCAAGATCATAAAGGAAGTAACGGTAGCTGCCCGTATAGGTGGTGGAGATCTTTCAGCCAATCCGAGACTTCGCACTGCGATAGCGGCTGCAAAGGCAGAAAATATGCCCAAGGACAATATAGAGAGGGCAATAAAAAAGGGCACTGGTGAACTTGATGGGGCAAATTATGAGGAAGTAACATATGAGGGTTATGGTCCGGGAGGAGTAGCAATACTGGTTGAAACGATTTCAGACAATCGCCAGCGCACCGTAGCGGACGTACGGCATATCTTTACTAAGAGGGGTGGTAGCCTGGGAGAACCCGGAAGTGTAGCCTGGATATTCGAAAAAAAAGGACTCATACTGGTTGAAAAAGACAAGGCCGATGAGGAATCTCTTATGGCTATAGCTCTTGAAGCAAATGCCGAAGATATAGAAGAGCAGGAATACGGATGGGAGTTATCCACTGCCCCGGAATTTTTTGAAGATCTGAAGTCCGCACTGGAGGCTGGTAACATTCCTTTGGCAACCGCGGAAATTACCATGTTGCCGTGCAACACCATCACTATAGAGGACGAAAAGCAGGCAGGTCAGCTACTGGTCCTAATGGAGGATCTGGAAGAAAACAGCGATGTCCAGAATGTTTACGCCAACTTTGATATCCCTGATGAAATAATTGAAAAGGTCGGGTAGGGATGCCGGACGAGGTCATCCTGGGTATTGACCCCGGGTCGCGGATCACCGGGTATGGAATTGTATCATGTAAGGGAAACCAGCTCCATTTCGTAAATGCAGGAATCATCCGCCCGCACACAAAACTAGTCTTTTCAGAAAGGCTTGAAAGAATCTATTCAGGTCTCAGGGAAGTAATAGCCAGACATAATCCAACAATCTCGGCAGTGGAAGGCGTCTTTCATTCAGTTAACGCAAGAGCTGCCTTATTACTTGGTCACGCCAGGGGAGCGGTAATACTGGCTTCAGTTCATGGAGGTCTACCTGTATTCGAGTACTCACCCATGACGGTTAAACAGGCAGTGGTTGGATATGGCAGGGCAGAAAAGACCCAGGTGCAACACATGATCAGGTTACTTCTCAACTTGTCCCAAAATCCTGCTCAAGACGCTGCGGATGCACTTGCCGTAGCTATATGCCATGCCCACTCTGCGCGCAGGCTGCTAATAACCGAACCTGCAGAAAGTAAAGTCTGATGATTACCTATATCAGGGGGGAAAAACAGGGACAGTGGGACCAGGGTGTTATCATTGATGTAAATGGAGTCGGCTACGAAATCCGTATGCCGTCTTCATCCCAGGCCAAATTATGCCCGTCTGGCGACGAATTGACAGTCTTTACCCATCTCGTTTGGAAGGACGATACGATTTTACTTTACGGCTTTGAAACAATGGAAGGCAGGGATATGTTCAGGCTGTTGCTGGAGGTTTCAGGTGTAGGCCCCAGAATGGCGTTAAATATCCTGTCCATGATCTCTGCTGAAGAACTATTGCAGATACTTGCAGGTGAAGAGAAAAAAAGGCTTCGGGCCATTCCGGGTATAGGTGAAAAGACCGCGGCAAGGATTTGTATTGATCTAAAGAAAAAGGCCCAGGCCATATTAACAAAGAGACGCTGGGACATGGAGTCATCTCCGAATATTGAGCAATCGGGCAGAGGAGATATTTGGGATGATGCACTTTCAGCACTCATGCATCTCGGCTATGGTTCATCTGAAACCAGGGCAGCCCTTGCAAGGGCTTTTGCCTCTGCAAAAGAAAATGAGGGCGTTGAAGATCTGGTGAAAAAAGCCTTGCAGAGTCTGGCAAAAACTTGAACAAAACAGTTATGACGGCAGAAGATATCGCAAACAGGTCGGGCGTCACGAATCTCAGTCCTGAACCCTTGCCGGAAGACAAATCTTTCGAGCCAGGAATAAGACCGAAGTCGCTTTTTGAATATATAGGTCAGCAGGAGGTCAAGGCCAGCCTTGATGTGTTTATCACAGCAGCGAGAAAAAGAGGCGAGGCCCTTGACCATGTATTGATTCACGGGCAGCCCGGGCTGGGCAAAACAACTCTTGCCCACATAATTGCCGCAGAACTGGGAGTGAGCTTCAGATCTACCTCCGGTCCTGTAATAGAAAGGCCGGGAGACCTGGCCGCCATACTGACCAATTTACAGCAGGGAGATGTACTTTTCATTGATGAAATTCATCGCCTGAGTCCTGTAGTGGAAGAAATACTTTACCCTGCAATGGAAGACTTTCATCTTGATCTAATAATCGGTCAGGGTCCCAGTGCCAGGACGATCAAGATTGAGATTCCGCGTTTTACCCTGGTGGGGGCAACGACAAGGGCCGGACTGCTCTCACCGCCCCTCAGGGATCGTTTCGGCGTAGTGCTCAGAGTAGACTTTTATCAGGATGAAGAGTTATGCGAAATTGTTCACCGGTCTGCCAGACTCATGGTTATTGAAATTGATCAGCAAGGTGCCCTTGAAATAGCAAAGAGGTCGCGAGGCACTCCCAGAATAGCAAACAGACTCCTAAGGAGGGTCCGTGACTATGCAGAAGTCAGGGCCAGCGGAAGCATATCCAGTCAGATAGCGGACAAGGCACTGCGCCTGCTGGAAGTCGACCACCAGGGTCTTGACCGAATGGACCGAGAAATTCTGGCCGCCATCATAGACAAATTTAGTGGCGGTCCGGTCGGGCTCGACGCGCTTGCCACCTCCGTAGGAGAAGAAAAAGGCACACTGGAAGATGTCTATGAGCCCTTTTTAATACAAAGAGGCTACTTGCACAGGACTGCAAGAGGCAGGGTCGCAACAGACCTTGCCTATGAACATTTAGATCGTAAGAGAAGGTGAGAGAAAAACCGTTCAGAGGTTCAGAAATTCAGGGTTCAACGGATCAAGAAAAAGATGAAAATCTTTTAATTTTACCTTTGAACGCCTGCAAAAATTGATTACTTAGTAACAAGTTAGATTTACAATAAATTACGAAAGGTTACGATTTCAATGACTTCCATCGTACCACTTAATCCGGAAAAACTCCGTCTTAACATAGATCCTCAAAATCTGGGATTTCAAAAACTCAGCCAGCTCGAGACCGAGGAAAGGTCTTTAGTGGCGCAGGATAGAGCTATTCAGGCCCTTACTTTTGGCCTTAGAATGGGAAATCCCGGTTTTAATATATATGTTGCCGGAATCAATGAAACAGGGCTTTCTGAACTGGCCCGTTCTTATGTAGAGAAAGTAGCCGAAGATACTACACACCACCAGCCATACGACTGCTGTTACGTCCATAACTTCCGTAATCCGGACAGACCCTCAGGAATAGAGCTGCAGAAGGGCAAAGGACCGGAATTCAAAAGGGATATGGCGGAATTGCTGGATGAACTGAAGATGCAGATACCTAAAGTCTTTGAATCCGAACCGTATATCTCTCAAAAGGAAGAGGTAATACAGGCATTCAATAAAGACCGGAAAGATGTATTTCAGGAATTGGATAAAAAGGTGCGGGAAAACGGGTTTCTACTGCAGTCAGATCAGTCGTTAATGATGGTAGTCCCGGCAAAGGAAGACGGTACCCCCCTGACACCTGAGGATCTGTCAAAGTTGGCCGAGGAGGAACGTAAAGGCCTCAAAAACAGGAGCGAAGAACTCCATAAGGAAATGGGTGATGCCATGAGGCGCATTCAACATTCCGAACAGTCGGTGCGACGGAGACTGAAGGATCTGGACCGGGAGTTTGTCAGCCAGACAGTTGATGCCTTGCTGGAAACACTTAAAAAAAAATATGAATCCATAAAAATACTCCAGGGCTACTTTGCCGATATAAGAGAAGACATAGTACAGCACATAGATGACTTCCGCCCTAAAAATGAGGCGGCTACGGCACTGCCCTTTACTTTTCCGGGAGCTGAACCGTCCTTTACCAGGTACGAAGTGAATATACTGGTGGATAATTCAGAGACCAAGGGTGCCCCTGTTGTTATAGAAAGCAAC
>CAZPDU010000168.1:0-13792 GCA_964585405.1 uncultured Thermodesulfobacteriaceae bacterium
GGCTGGATAAGGACACATCGGGCCTGATGGTCGTGGCAAAAAATGATGAGGCGCACAGGCAATTAACAGAACAGTTCAAGGCTGGAAAGATCGACAAGACATATCTGGCACTGGTCTATGGCAGGCCGAAAGATATGAGCGGTCGTATGAATTTGGCTATAGGACGTCACCCGGTTGATCGCAAGAAGATGTCTACCAGATCCAGAAGAGGAAGGTCTGCTATTACTGAGTGGCGGGTTGTTGAAGAACTCAGGGGTGCGAGCCTTTTATCTTTAAAGATATATACAGGCAGGACACACCAGATACGTGTCCATATGAGTTCTCTGGGGCATCCTGTCCTGGGTGATATCCTATATCGTGGTCCCAGTAAATTCAGAATTGGAAATACAGTTATTCCGATTCGAAGGCAGATGCTTCATTCTGCCTGTTTGCAGTTTGTTCATCCAATCACCGGAGAAAAAATGAAATGGGAAAGCAGACTGCCTGAGGACATGACCTCTGTAATCAAAGTGCTCAGATGCCTGAACGGGTGAGTGAGAAGGTCAATTTCGTTTAGCTCTTCCTTAAATTCAACCAGCTCCCGGCAAATATGAATTTTAAGATTTCCCAACAAAATCCCGGCGACCGTAACCGCCATAATTCCACTTTCCGGAAGAAAGACATTCTATACCTGAAACACGGCCAGAATAAGGCATAGGGTGAAGACATTCTCGATTCCTTCATAGCGCTACTGGAAACCGCATGATTTTGCTCGGGACAAATTGCCAAGATTGCAAAAACCGCTCAATCCTTTCTTTCAGGAGAGAGAAATTTTTTCAAGCTGTACCCGGTGACCTAAAAAACGCTGGACAATTTCCTGAGTCGTTGGAGTGAGGTCAGAGACAAAAAAACGATCTACCTGGCCATGTGATTTCTCAGATAGTTGATTTTTGGCCTCAAGGTAAGAATAAACCACTCTCGCTATTTCGGCGGAAGGGTCTACTATTTTGACATTCTTTCCGATTTTTTCCTGGATTATTGGTTTAAGAAGCGGGTAATGTGTACAACCCAGGACAAGCGTATCTATATGCCGGTTTTTCAAGGGCCTGAGATACTTTTTGACTATCATGCGACTTTCTCTGGCCCTGAGCCATCCCTCTTCCACCAGGGACACCAGAAGAGGGCATGCCTGACTGTATACCTTTGTGTCTGGCAGATGCGCATGGATCGCTTTTTCGTATACACCACTCGTTACTGTAGCCCTTGTACCTATCAAGCCAATAATTTTTTGTTTGGTGAGGGCCAGTGCCTGCTCTATAGAGGGTGTTATGACTTCAAATATTGGTTCAGAAAATTCCTGTCTTAAGGTTGATGTGGCAGTACTGGCTGCACTGTGACATGCAATTACCAATATACCGGCTCCTCGCTCCAGAAGGAATCTGGTATCTTCCATGGCGTATTGGATTATTGTTTCCGGGCTTTTTGTTCCATAGGGGGTCCTTGCGGTATCGCCGAAATATATAAGGGGCTGGGCCGGTAATAATCGTTTGAGTTCACGAACCACCGTTAGTCCACCTATACCTGAGTCGAAAACGCCTATAGTTATACTCATTTTAAAAGGAAATTCCTCGAAACATGGGTTTTGTTCCAGACTATACAATTAAATAATTCAGCTTCATAAGTCGAAGTATAAAGCAAAGTCCTTTACATTGACATGGCTTTCGGAATATAGATACATTTATTCTAAGAAAATCGCAAAGACTAGAGTCTCAAAAGACCGAATTACTGGAGAACTATAATGCCTGGAAACAGCAAATTCCCCATTGAAGAAGAAATTCCGTATTTAATTGATGAAGTCGGTTTGGATGCAGAGATCGAAACCGCCATAGAGACACTGGGACAGCCCAGTGTTCAGTCTCCGCTGCTCAAAAAGAATTACCCCTGTTTTGTGTCGGATCAGGATCAGGTGATGGTCAGGGTGTCATACAACTCGCTTAAAAAAATATTTAAACAGGACTCTGAACCGCTTTCATTCGAACTGGCCGGACCCCGTAAAAAAATTTATTTTGATCCCGCTAAAATACGCTCTGCCATTGTAACATGCGGCGGACTTTGCCCCGGAATAAATGATGTAATAAGGGCCATTGTACACGCCCTTCACTATGGTTATGGAGTTCAATCCGTGCTGGGCATACGTTATGGACTTAGGGGTTTTATTCCGGAGTATGGTCTTCCCGTAATGGATTTGACTCTCCGGGCAGTAAATCGTATACATGAATACGGAGGGACAATTCTTGCCTCTTCCAGAGGACACCAGCCCATAGATGCTATAGTAGATGCACTTATACGCATGAATGTATCCATATTGTTCATCATCGGAGGTGATGGAACATTCAAGGCGGGAGTCAAAATTGCTGAGGAAATTAAAAGGCGTGATCTTAAAATAGCCGTTGTCGCTATACCTAAGACAATAGACAATGACATTTATCTTGTTTCCAAGACCTTTGGTTTCGATACCGCAGTCGAAATGGCCAGTCAGGCCATAAAATGTGCCCATACCGAGGCCATCGGCGCGCCCAACGGTATAGGGCTGGTCAAGGTCATGGGGAGATATTCAGGGTCAATTGCAGCTGCTGCCACAAATGCTTTGAGAGAAGTCAATTTCTGTCTGATACCTGAAAGTGATTTTGACCTGGAAGGAGAAAATGGTCTATTAAAGGCCCTTGAGTATAGACTCAGAGATCGCGGCCACGCAGTGATAGTTGTATCTGAAGGTGCAGGGCAGCGCTACATAACAGGGAACAAAGTGATACGTGATCCATCAGGTAACATCAAACCGGGAGACATAGGCGTCTTTCTCAGGGATACCTTTAAAGAATACTTTAATGAGATTGGCATGACGGCCTATGTACGTTACATAGACCCCAGCTATATTATTCGCAGCGTGCCGGCAAATGTGGACGATCGCCTCTACTGCGCAAATCTTGGGCAAAATGCCGTTCATGCCGCAATGACTGGCAAAACCGCTATGATGGTTAGTCTGTGGAATGATCGCTATGTACATGTTCCTCTGGTTTCAGCCATCAAACAGAGTAAGCGTGTCAATTTAAATAGCCATTTCTGGTTGAGCGTACTGGAATCTACAGGGCAGTCTTCTTTGAAAAATTAGCAGGTAGCTTAATGAGGAGGGAAAACATGCGAGATTGGAAGATATTAGTATTTTTTTTGGTACTAATTGTATTTGTTGGGATTTTCCCTGCCTGTAGCTCGCCTGATGAGAAAAAGGCTAAACATTTTGAAAGGGGTATGAACTATTTTCAGGAGGAAAAATATAAAGAAGCAGTAATCGAGTTTAAAAATGTTGTTCAAATTGATCCCATGTATGCTCCCGGCCATTATCAAATGGCCTTGGCATACTTAAAACTTGGAAGTCTACAAGATGCCTTTTCTGAACTTCAAAAGACCGTGGATGTAGATTCGGACAATGCCGATGCCCAGCTGAAGCTGGCCCAGATATTTTTCCTTTCAAAGAAAATCGACGACGCGCAAAGGCATGTTGATGTGCTGCTTTCCAAAAATCCGTCAAATGTTGATGCCTTATTATTAAAGGGTGCGTTATTACTTAATCAGGAGAGGCTGGATGATGCCATTTCAGCCTTCAGAAAAGCTGAGATTCAGGCACCTGATAAAAATGGGGTCTATATGGGTCTTGCGAGGGCATATTCCCAAAAAAAAGACCTGAATCAGGCGGAGCTTTTTCTAAAAAAGGCCATATCTGTAAGTAAGAAGGGAAAAGATAAGGTGCAATCCAGGCTTGCACTTTCTTCACTTTATGAATCCACGGGACAGGAAAAAAAGGCAGAAGAAGAAATTAAGCTTATTGTTGGAGAACATCCTGATGAGGTGGATGCCCTGTTGATAATGGCTGGTTTCTATATGCGAAATGGGCGGGACAGAGAGGCGGAAGCAACACTTCAGCAGGCAATGGACCTTTTCCCGAAGGCGACAGCTCCTTATTTGATTTTTTCGGATCTTCAGGTCAAGAAGGGTGATAAAGAGAAAGCAGTGCTTACCCTTGAAAAGGCCCTTAAATTGTCCCCGAATAATGCTGATATAAAGGCAAAAATAGCTGTTCTCAAATATGATCAGGGTAAATTCAAGCAGGCCAAATCTCTGGCTGAAGAAGTACTTGCGAAGGATTCTGTCCAACCCCTTGCACTCCTGGTAAAAGCAAGATTTGCCCTGGAGGACAAAGATTTAAAGGGTTCAATTAAATTGCTGGACCAAATTCTTGACCGGCAGCCCGGAAACTCCGAGGCGCTCTATTACAAGGGGCTTGCTAATCTGGGCTTGGGAGAGCTCTCTAAAGCGGAAGGTGACCTGAAGGAGCTGATTTCAAGACGACCGGAGTTTTTAAAGGCCAGATTGTTGCTTGCTGAGGTAGCCCTGAGGGAGCGTAAGCCTGAAATGATTACGGAGCAGACCGAGTTGATATTGGCGCGCATTCCTGACGAACCAAAAGCTCTGATTCTTCATGCCTCCGCCGCTATGATGAACAAGGATTTGAAGACTGCTGAAAAAGACCTTCACAGGGTCCTTAATGTTTCTCAGGACGATATGTACGCTCTCTATCTTCTGGGGAGGACATATATGGCACAAAAGGAGATGGAAAAAGCCAAAGGGTCTTTTAAAGAGCTACTATCTAAAAATCCGGAGCACGTTCCTGCGCTGACATCTCTTATAACGCTATATTTGTATGAAGACCAGCCGGATAAGGCACTCGATCTTTGCGATGAAATGCGTAAAGACCAGCCTAATAGCGCGGTAATAGCCATGGTACAGGGGAGACTGCTTTTGCAGACAGGTCGTATAGATCAGGCGGAAACCGCTTTTAAAGATGCCGTGGAGTTAAATCCCGATCTTATAGGGCCTTATGTCTCTCTGGCAAAGATCTATATATCAACCGGCAGGGCAGAGAGAGCGATTTCCCAGTATAGGATTCTGCTGGAAAAGAAACCCGATCTTGCAAGTGCATATATGGCTATAGGCACCATAGAAGAACAGCTGGGCCATTATGATAAGGCAGAGAAGGCCTATATGCAGGCACTCGAAATAAAAAGGGATTTCGCGCCGGCTGCAAATAACCTGGCATGGCTGTTGGCGGAGAAAAAGGGCGACCTGGACAAGGCATTTATCTATGCACAGAAGGCCAAGGCTGCAAATCCTGAGCAACCGGCCATACTGGATACTGTTGGTTGGATACTCACAAAGAGGGGAAGTTACGAGCTTGCAATGTCCAATCTTGAAGAGGCAATTCAGAAATGGCCGCATCAGCCTACCATTCGCTATCATATGGCTGTAGCATTAAAGGGGATGAAAAAATTCGATGCCGCAAAAGTGGAACTCCAGAAGGCAATCGAAACTAAAGAAGAATTTCCAGAGATGGAAGATGCCAGGAGGCTCTTGGAAGAGCTGTCGTGATTGACTTTCGCAGTCTTTGCCGAAGCGATCTCGAAACATGGGCAAGAGATATGGGACTGCCGGTCTTCAGGGGCCGGCAGCTCTTTAGCTGGCTTTGGAAGCCTGGATTTCGCGACTTCTCCCAAATGACCGATTTCCCCAGGGCCCTGAGGGAAAAGGTCTCCCAAAGGGGCATACTGACCAATCTGAAGCTTGCCGCGAAACAATGTTCTGTTGATGGCACCAGCAAACTAGGATGGAGACTGTCGGATGGTCTGGTGGTGGAAAGCGTCGTTATCCCTGACAGGGGCCATAAGACCCTTTGCATATCCAGCCAGGTTGGATGTGCCATGGGTTGCAGATTTTGTCATACTGCCAGGATGGGCTTTCGCCGCCACCTTGTCCCTTCCGAGATAGCGGGGCAGGTGTTCGCCGCCATGGAACATGTTGGGGAAAGGGAACAACTCAGAAATATCGTATTCATGGGCATGGGAGAACCCCTTGCAAACTACGGGAATGTCTTAAAGTCCATATATATACTAAGTGACGATCTTGGACTTAATTTCTCGTTGCGGAGGATGACTTTATCCACCTGCGGTCTGATTCCTGAGATATTGCGTCTCGGTCAAGATACGGATATAGGCCTTGCCGTGTCTTTGAATGCCCCTAATGATAAAATTCGAGACACTATAATGCCGATTAACAGGCGCTATCCGCTTTCACAGCTCATTGAGACCTGCCGAAATTATCGACTCTCCCCCAGGAGGCGAATTACTTTTGAATATCTCCTCCTTGCCGATGTAAATGACAGTATAGAACAGGCAGTTTCTCTGGTAAAACTTCTCAAGGGGATACCTTCTAAAATCAATTTGATATCTTACAATGAAAGCAGTGATATTCCTTTCAAACGTCCCGTTCATGAACGGGTTTTGTTGTTTCAGCAGGTACTCAGAGAGGCCAACTACACTACCTTCATAAGAAAGAGCAAGGGGCGGGATATATCCGCTGCCTGCGGTCAGCTCTATGCGGAAATTAGGCAACCTAAATAATCATTGGTAAAATTTCAGCTAAAGATTCAAATGAACGATATTTGGCGAGCTTGTCATAGGGAGTAGGATCTCTGTTTATAATTATAACAGGCCTTCCATTTGAATGGGCAATATCAACAAAGGAATTTGCTGGAAATACCTGGAGTGAAGTCCCAAGTGACATGAATAAATTATTTTCTATTTTAGAATTTAAATCTTGGCATTGTGCAGAAACCGGTCTATCTTGTGTCTTTGTTATCTTGCCAATTTACCAAATTTGGAGTAATAAAGTTTAACCTGAATGGAGTTGTTCGCCGAATAGGTGGTTTGTTCTTTCGGCCCTAAACATATATCGAATAAATAAAAGGCACTATCCTGTTTGCAAATTAGCTGAAAATGGTTTAAGGGATGGGGCCTTTATTTAGTATCAGAGGAATCAGTTATGGAATGTACGACAAATAAGCCAGGGGTCCAGTGCAAATTCATGAGTAAAAAAGGTTGCAAATATTTGGGCGGGGCCTGTTTTGAAATAGTTGAGCAGTGTGAGGGTTGCGCAAGAGTTGTAAGATATGAGACGGGTAATTTTTGTTCAGTCTATCCACATCCGGCAATGAAGTGGCGGAAGGGCATCTGCAATTTTGCAACTCATTTGACGAAGGAAGTCATGAAAGACGAAGCCGGCAGAAAAATCAATCCTCTCAAGGCAGCAAAGAGGGCTTCAAGGAAGCGGTAAAGTCACGTTTTTTCAGTGACCAGGAAATTAGAGATCCAGAAGTTCATGGTCTACTCAAAAGTTAAGTGGCTAAACTCTGAATACTGAATGAACCGCTTTCTTATACCACTGGTCTTGGTTCTAAAACCAAGTCCTGCATTTTTGTATTTTATCTTCAGCTATTGAGGTTACTAAGAGCAACACGTAATCTGTCCATCCCCTCTTGTATTATACTCAAGTCTGTAGCATAAGAGAATCGCATAAATCGGTCGTCTCCAAAGGCAATGCCAGGTACCCCGGCGATTCTGGATTCTTCCAGCAGATAATCAGCCATTTGCAGCGAATTATTGATTTCTTTGCCTGATGCCTTCCTGCCGTAATAAGATGAAAGATCCGGAAATACATAAAATGCCCCTTTGGGTTTTACACATGATATGTCAGGAATGGCTCCAAGTCTTTGCATAATGTAATTTTTTCTCTCTAGAAAGGCCTTTTTCATTTTTAAAACTTCATCTTGAGGGCCGGTCAGTGCGGCCAAGACCGCCTTTTGGGCTATTGAGTTAGGATTCGAAGTGCTTTGGCTCTGTATCTTGGTTGCCGCTTTTACTACAGCCTCTGGACCTGCAAGATATCCAATACGCCATCCGGTCATTGCATATGTCTTTGAGACACCGTTTACCACTATTACGTGATCCTGTGCCTCAGGGACTAAAGAGGCGATATTCTCCGGACCCTTATTGTCAAAGCGGATTTGATCATAGATATCGTCAGTGATTATTACAAAATTATGTTCAACTGCCAGAGCCGCTACGGTAATCAGGTCTTCCCTGCTATAGACAGCACCAGTGGGATTTGACGGGCTGTTAAGTATTATGGCCCTGGTTTTAGATGTCAGCATGGAGCCCAGTGCCGCAAGATCCAGGGCGAAGTCCTTATCAGGGTCGCTTGGAAGAAACCTCACCTTGCCCTCTGCAAGTTCGACTATTGCTGGATAAGAAACCCAGTAAGGTACTGGAATTATGACTTCGTCCCCTGGGTCCAGAATGGCCTGAGCGACATTGTACAGCACCTGTTTTCCCCCTGTTGATACCATTATCTGCTCGGGCCGGTATGTCAGTTTGTAGTCCTGTTCAAATTTAGCCGCTATAGCCTCCTTAAGCTCAGGAATACCTCCTACCGGCGTATATTTTGTAAATCCATCCCGAATGGCCTTTATGGCCGCTTCTTTTATATGCTCCGGGGTGTCGAAATCAGGTTCTCCTGCCGACAAATTTATTATGTCAACGCCTTTTACCTTGAGGGTCTTAGCCTTTGTGTCTATCGCAAGGGTGGGTGAAGGCTTGAGGTTTCGCACACGTTCTGAAAGTGGGAATGTCCAGGACATTTCATTTTACTCCTTTCGATGATCATTAATAATGAACGGAATTTCAGATTTATCATAGTAGACCTGCTTCAAATATAGGCCCTGTGGGGGGGCCGTAGGACCGGCTAAAGAACGATCCCTAGAGGCGATTACATTAGCCATATCTTCATAAGATCTTTTTCCAAGACCGATTTGCACTAAAAGTCCTACAATATTCCTGACCATATAACGAAGGAAACCGTCAGCGGCAATAGTAAAAATATAGTGAAGTCCACCAGGTGGAGTGAATATTTCCAATACCATTGGCTTGATTTCACACAGGTATATGGTACGGATAGATGTCTTTATATTGCTTCCACTTGCCTTAAAGGCACTGAAGTCATGGGTGCCCATGAGTTCAGTTAGCGCCATTTTCATGGAATGAATGTCCAGATCTCGGTTTAGCAACCACACCCTTTTATTCCAAAAGGGAGACCTGGTCTTCGAGGCCAGGATGTGATAACAATATATTTTACAGATTGAGTTGCGGATTGAGTGAAAGTCAGGCGCCACCTCTGATGCCGCTGATATAGCAATATCCTCCGGCAGGAGACTGTTGAGACCTTTAAGAAATCCTGCCAGCGGGATTTTCGAATCGGTATGAAAGTTTGCCACCTGGGCCAGGGCATGTACCCCGGCATCAGTTCTCCCAGAACCGATAAGGCAGACCTCCTCACCTGTCATCTTTTTAATAGCAGTCTGGATGACTTCCTGAATGCTTATACGACTGATCTGCCTTTGCCATCCATGATACTCTGTCCCGTTGTATTGGATAATAAGCCTTATGTTTCTGTAGGTAGGATGGAACCGGCCTGAAGGATGCATGGTCTAGGGAAACAGAGGGATTGTGCCAAGGCCTGAAGACTCGTCCAGTCCAGCCATTACATTAAGGTTCTGTACAGCCTGTCCTGATGCACCTTTTACCAGATTGTCTATCGCGGATATCAGTATTAGCGTGTTGGTATGCCTGTCTACCTTTGCTCCGATATCACAGAAGTTGCTTCCCCTCACATATGATATGTTGGGAAAAGTGCCTTCAGGCAGTATACGCACAAAAGGAGAATTTTTATAAAATTCTTTTATGACTGCCAGGACCCGGTCAGTAGATATTTTCTCATTAATTTGGGCATAGATAGTAGTCAGGATACCCCTGGTCATGGGAACCAGATGAGGTATAAAGGTAATGAACACTGGTTTACCTGCTGCTACGGAGAGTTCTTGTTCGATTTCAGGCAGGTGGCGGTGCTCGGCCACCTTATATGCCTTGAGCGCCTCATTGACTTCGCAGTAAAGTGTCACCATGGATGGATTTCGGCCGGCCCCGCTGGCCCCGGATTTAGAGTCTGCTATTATACCTTTGGAACTGATTATTTTCGAATTTAGCAATGGTACAAGAGGTAGGATAGCACCGGTAGGATAACAGCCTGGATTTGCAACAAGTTGCGCTGATGCTATTTTTTCTTTGTAGATTTCAGGCATTCCGTATACTGCCTTATTAAGTATTCCAGAGGCAGTATGGGCCTGATACCAGATTTCATAGGTTTGGCGATCTCTCAAACGAAAATCAGCTGAAAGGTCTATGATTCTGCATCCTGCTTCAAAAAACTGGGGAACAATGGACATGGCAGTCTTATGAGGGACAGCTGTAAATATCCAATCGGCTGTTTTGCTTAGATAGGTGACGTCGGGTTCTGTAAAAAAAAGATCATCGTAGCCTTGCAGTGAGGGGAAGACAGTTCCTACAGGCCGCCCCGCATATTGACGTGATGTCACTGCTACTACGTTTGCCCTTGGGTGGAATTTGAGTATACGCAGGAGTTCGATTCCCGTATAACCGGATCCTCCTACTATTGCTATCCGTAACATTTGTTCTGGGATCGATGCTTAAGTTTACAGGTGAATAATTGAGCTGAGGTTATAGAATCCTACAATCCTGTTCCATTGACGATAATAATACGATTGGCGTAAATATGGGCATTTTAGTTTGTTACCAAACTTTAGATTTTTCCCACGATTCTAGCGTTTGGAATACTGATAGCGCTTTCTGGCCCCTGCGAGTCCATACTTCTTGCGCTCCTTTTTTCTGGCGTCTCTGGAAAGAAGCCCGGCCTTCTTTAATGGAATTCGATATCCTTCATCGGCCTGAAGAAGCGCACAGGCGATGCCGTGGCGAACTGCCTCTGACTGGCTGTTTTTCCCGCCACCCTTTACTTTGATCATGGTATCAAATTTGCCCAGTGTATTTGTAATGGCAAAGGGCTGTTCTGTAATAAGACGGGCGGTATCCACATCAAAGTATTTATCAAAGGGCCTTCCATTAGCCGTCATTTTACCTTCACCAGGATATATCCATATACGGGCTACGGCTGTCTTTCTTTTTCCGGTAGCATAGTAGCGTGTTTGTTCCATGTTTTTGATATCCTTAAATAGACCGTTAGCTTTTAGCTGTTGATCTGAAGCTGTTCAGGGACCTGGGCCTGATGTGGATGCTGTGGCCCGGCATAAATTTTAAGCTTTTTAAGCTGGCTGCGTCCCAGACGATTTTTGGGTAACATGCGTCTAACTGCCAACTGAATAGCCTTTTCCGGCTTTGTATCCAATAACTTGCGGGCGGTGACGGCCTTCATACTGCCAAGATAGCCTGAATGTCTATAATATAATTTTTTATCCAGCTTTCCACCAGTAAGTCTGATCTTATCGGCATTTACTACTATGATAAAGTCACCAGTATCCAAGTGAGGGGTAAAAATAGGCCTGTGCTTACCTCTCAACCTTGCGGCAATTTGAGTTGCCAGTCGACCCAGGACCTTATCACTGGCATCTACAAGATACCATTTACGTTCAATTTCTTCTACCTTTGGAATAGGTGTTGTCATAAGATAAACTCCAATTTATAACTGCAAGATACTTTTGTCCTATCTAGATGAAAGGCACTGGACATCTAAAGGAAATAGAGATGATTGTCAAGGGTAAAAACGTTATACAACCCTAATCTTCAGCATATGCCTCTTTATACAGCATCTTTCTTTCAATCTCCCTGATCTTGAACGAAAGGAGTTCTTGTATCTTTTTGTCCAGATTTAAGAATTTAACGGCTACGGCCTCCAATTTTTCTCCCATTCTACCACTAACTGACGAGATCCTCATGGTACGCGCCTCTACATCGTAGTTTTGTTCATCTATTCGTAAGACTAAATTTAGCCGACTTTTCGGTTGTATAGGATAATCCTTACTATGCGTGAATTTAACTCCGCCGAGCGAGATATTAAGAATATTCATTCTTTCTTTTTTAAGAAAAAGGGTTAAGCCACAATCAAGAGGTGGTTCTAATCTGAAAAACAACCGCAAATTGAAGAATTCACGGCCGGGTTCAGGTATTATTTCAATTGCCTGTACAGTTTCATATCCGGACAGTCTGTAGTCATTGACAATCCCTATAAGCCTTCCATTTATGCCGTAACGGACCCAGGCATCTTTTTCGAATAGAAGATAAGTAATTTTGACCTTTTTACCGATATTATATCGTCCGGTAGGTGGAGCAGTCTGGGATATTACTATTCTTTTATCATTTAGATCATAGACCGTTGCCCTCCTGACGTCGATTTTTTCGTTCAACCAGTCGAAGTCAAGGACGATATCTACATTGGACCCTGGAATAATGTCCATTTCCATATATCCTTAAGCTGGATTAATTAATATGCTTTCCGTAGCTATCTTTTCCAATTATTGTTTATTTTTGAGACAAATCCCAACGTATCTGCGCCGTAACGGCCGGAGTCAAATTTACTAATTCCGCATAAGATAAATCAAAGAGGTGTCTATTGTCACCCGGGCAAAATATTTTGCTGCTAAGGGGTACTTATTTAAACTTAAGAGACGGCCTGAGGTCATCACAGACCTTGACCCTCAGTTCTGGTCCCGGGATGGTGCGTTATTTTTTTACGATTGTATCATATAAACAAGACAGCTGACATATGGTAAATAAATTAGACAGCGTGAATTATCATCATGGTTTTTTGCAAAAGAGAGAAAAATATGGATCAATTGCAGACGCTGGAATCCCTTGTTGATATCCTTCTCCAGCGTGGAGACAAAACATCCATGCTGGTTTTATCCAAAGAAAGCGCAAATGAATGGTCCTATTCTCAGCTGGGTAATCATGCACTACGGTTAGCGCGCGGTTTGAGAAAAATAGGTATTCGATCAGGTGAATGCGTGGGTCTTCTTGCGGGAGTCCGTTTTGAATCGGTTGTTGTAAGCCTTGGAGTGATAAAGTCCGGTGCTGTCATAATGCCTCTGGACGTGCAGACAGGTAATGACATGCTTATCAGTATTATTAAGGATAGCGGTGCTAAATATATTTTCACCACCATGGATTATGTCGATCAGATTACGGATGCGCTTGCGGGAATAAAGATAAAAATATATGTAATTGATATTGAATCGAGTGATGAAGCTGACAGTGTGAACAGCTGGCAGACATTGTTGACAGATGAAACCGGTGAACATGTAAAAATCGAACCGGATGATCCTGCTGTGTTGTTTTATACCTCCGGCACCACAGGGCCCCCAAAGGGTGTTCCCTTAACTCATAAAAATCTGGTCTTTCAGCTCAATACCATCGTTAAGACCCAGCTGGTTACAGAAAGAGACCGGGTTTTTCTGCCTTTGCCCCTTCATCATGTTTACCCTTTTGTCATCGGAACGCTCGTTCCGCTTTCTTTGGGATTAGTGATCATTGTTCCTCAGTCTTTAACCGGACCCCAGATTCTTCGAGCGATCCAGGAAGGAGAAGTCACAACAGTCATCGGCGTACCTCGCCTTTACAGGGCACTGTATAGCGGAATAGAGGCCCGAGCCAAATCGGGTGGGAAAATTGTGGACGCTCTTTTTAATATCGATCTTGCACTGTGTATATGGCTTCGCCAAAGATTCGGCGTAAGGCTTGGAAAACTTTTTTTAAGATCTCTCCATAATCGGTTCGGACTTCAACTGAGTATTCTTGCGTCCGGTGGCTCTGCCCTCGATACTGGACTGGCATGGAAACTTGAAGGATTAGGCTGGAAAGTCGGTATTGGCTATGGACTGACTGAGACTTCACCCCTTTTGACCCTGAATCCTCCCGGAAGGGCTCGACTTGGTAGTGTTGGCAAAGTCATTGAAGGGGTTCAATTACGCATTGATTCATCAGCCAGAAGTGGAAAGTCCGGA
>CAZPDU010000169.1:0-14927 GCA_964585405.1 uncultured Thermodesulfobacteriaceae bacterium
TTCTACCATGCACTCGGCCAAGGGTCTTGAATGGAAGGCGGTCTTGATATTGTCACTGGCAGAGGGGCGCTTTCCCTCTCCTGCGGCTTCTTTTGGGAATAAAGAGATAGAGGAAGAACGCAGGCTGTTTTATGTAGCTGCAACCAGGGCCAAAGATTTTCTGTGTTTTTGTTATCCAGCCTTTATCAGCGTTTCAGGCACAGGTTTGCTTCCTGCCAGACCATCAAGGTTTCTAGAAGAAATACCTGTCGAGCTGCTACAGTTATGGAAAAATATAATAGACGGGGATGAAAAGATCGATCAGAAAAAATGGCGCAACATATCAGGGGACAACAGGACGCTTTCAGGTCATCCTGAAGACATTCAACAAACAAACTCGGAAGGTATAATGAGTTCCGATCATGGCAGTCCCTGTATATTTAAATTGGGGAAAAGGGTAAGACATCCGATTTTTGGTCCGGGTCGAATAATCAAGGACAACGGTTCCAGGAAGATACAGGTGCTTTTCGATGTTGCAGGGGAGAAGACTCTGCACCTTGATTATGCCAAACTCAGTATTATTGACAGCGGATGATCTAAGTGAACAGAAAAAGGGGTAAAGCGATATTCCAGAGCCTTACCCCTTTGACAATACTTTTTAGGGCGCAATGGTCATTGTGCCATCTTCCGCACTTGTAGATATGTGAAATTGATCCAGAAAGGTCATGCCAAGTAACGCAGACTGGCCTTCGGAGAGATATACTTCAACATTTTCCCTTGATAGACGTCCCTCGATCTCAATATCAACATAACATTTATATGCAGTGATAGTGCCGCCCACTCCTCCTAACAGCACAGGCGTTTGATCGCATTTACTGTTGAGTTCACCGGTTTCATCATCAACTAAACCATAATAATAGGCGTCATTCAGATCAAGGAGTACGGCAAATGCCCCTGTATCTACAAGAAATGGAGTTGCATATCCATTTACAGTGCCATTTACGCGATAGCAGTTGCAATCCTGATTAAGCGGTATGGTGACGCCCTGCTTTACCGCACTGAATGCCTGCGGAGTATACCATATGTTTTCTCCAGCGGCTCGATAGCTCCAAAAACCCTGCATGCTGCCCTGGGTTAGGTGCGTAATTTGGTACCAGTATTCAAAATTCTGGTTTGCCACCTGGCTCCATTCTGTAAAACGCAGATCATAACCCGATACTAAGCTTGAATCTAAAACCTCAATCCTGGTTCCGTTGATCGATACAGGACCCGGTATAACGTCTGATGAATTGACATAGTTTATGTTATTAGCAGGATTCCACCAGCCGAGCTGCACATTTCTCCAACTCCCTTGAAGATGTCCACTGGATTCATATAAGACCAATGGATCAGAATAAGTAAAAGTTTGACCTATAAACTCATCAGTAACGATCCAGGTTCCTGTAAGGGGTATTACGTGCAAGGTGTATTTCAGGAGACGGGTCATGCCCCAGTCACCTCCAGGCTTGGGAGTGCCGACCATGCCGTGGATTATAATATCCCCTTCCAGACCGATTAAACGAAAAGCGCCAAAAGGCACGGTCAACATATCCTGCTGGAGATCCCATTCACGATCCGATTGATAGGCCAGGTCTTCGGCAGCTGGGACGAGATGACCCCATTGACTGAAGAGATCAAGCCGACAGTCGGTCTCCTGTCCACACTCAGTCCCGCTGCAGTCCTCTTTCTGAAGGCATCGGTATGCGTATACCTGGCCGGGGATGAGACTCGGATGCTCAACCAGCAGATAGAAATTGCCTGGATTTCCATTTTCGTCCAATAGATCGTTTTGTGGAATCTGTAGACGCAGATCAAGCCATGATGAAGTGGAAAGCGATTCTTCTATTTCCAAGGTTTCGTATCTTTCGACCTTGGCTGTTACATTAATAATTTTGGTGGAATTACCGCTCAGGTTGCTGTAAATCGTTATCGTTCCATTATATTCACCAGGTTCCATATTTTCAGAATCAATAGAGACATCGAAGCATTGACACCCTATAGAATTACAGCTAATACTGGTTGTAGGAGAAAAGCCGCTGCTAACAGCGTCACAGCTGTGCCCGTCATAAAGTAGGATCCACCAGTCGCTGGCCACGGCAGACCACACAAACCCGTCATATTCTTCTGTACTGTTAAATACCCGTAAGCTTTGAACAGGTGGCGGTTCACTCTTTTTCGCGGCAAAGTCAAGATTTAACGGACTCACCCCTAAATCCCCATTTTCCTCGGGCTCTATCTCCAGAGTTACCTCTATTGTACGCAGGACTGAGTATGTATCTTGGGTTGCATTGACAGATACCGTCCCTGTATAGGTGCCGACAGTTTTTCCTATAGGGTCGATAGTCAAGGTTATGCTATCGGAATGAGTTACATTGCCATCTGATGAATCTGGAAGAAGCGTAATCCAGCCCTGATCTGACCATGCCTCCCAGGTGAAATTCCCACCGTTGGCATCTGAATCGTAAATGCTCAACATATAATCAGTGGTGTCATGGTCGTCTTCGGATATCACGACATAAACACTTTCCGGGCCCACTCCAATAGGGGCTGCATCAACTGATAACGCGGGCAGTAAAAACAGGGTCAAAAAACAGGAAATCAGTATACTTGGAGAAAGAAGACCGCCTATGTTCCCCAATGTAATGCCCCGATTTTCCCTGTGTTTAATTAAGTATGACATTTTTATTTTTCTCCTGGCATTTACACTTTTTTTATGAACCCCATGTAGCTGGATTTTCTTCTCCTTCTCCCATTTTATCTTTCATTTGATCCTCAATAACAGGGTCATTAACTAACTGGACCTCTGATTTATCAATTTTTTGAGAAATGGGCATGGATTGCACATTAGAGACACGAGAGTAATCATTATTAACCTGATTATGGGACAAAGCATCAGCAAGATTTACGATTAATGCGGCTGCGGCCTCTTCAACTGCTTTGTCAATTTGAATTCTTTCTGCCGGGTCTGCCCACATGGTTACAGGCTCAACCTGTTTTTCAACCCGATTCGCCCAGACAATCCGTCCATCAACTGCGTCTTGCAGCGCCAGACTTATCTGAACTACTGCTTGAGGCACATGCCCCCCCTTGGATGCCAGATAAGCGGCCGATGCGCCTACCGCACCCCATACAGCGGCATTATATCCGGCATGATCAGAATATCCGCCTGTGTGGGTTATGGATTCTGTAACAAAACGTGGATGAGGCCCCCCCAGTGTTGTGGTTTCTTTGCGCGGAGCCGTGAAAGGAGTTTCCGCATCGCTACCAAAAAGGGCTCCAAGACCTCCCCCTATAGATAGATCCTGCCAGAGATCGTATCTTTCGGACTCGGCAAATCCAAATAGTAACGCCGAACTCGTGTCAAAAAAGAACGGAAGGACACCGATTTGAAGTGGATTAAGGGTATTCCCTTCCCTCATTTCATATTCAACAATACGTCCTCTCAGGACGTACTCAGCCCCAAAACGGCGTCCAATTTGTTGTATGGTGCCGGGATCAAGACCAACCTTTGTGACCTCATAGCCTTGTTTGGATTTTTTTAACTGCTCATTTGCTAACGTAAGCTTGGTGATTTCTTGCTGCATGGCATCTGACCATTCGTTACCCAATTCCTCAGTGATTAATCTGTGAGAGCTGCTCGAATTAATGGAGGGATTGCCAATAATTTTGATGATTTCAAGATCCACCAGGCATTGCACGACGTCTTCTTTGAGGGGGACATAAAATCCCTTTTCAGCCAGTCTGTACATCAGTGCTTCGTATATCTTGACCTGACGGCGTAGAGAATCGTCCGGCCGGACTCCAGCTGTATAATCCGCCAAAGGCAATACCACGATTTGTTTGGCCGCACTGTCTGGATATTGGATAGAATTGTTGAGCGGTGTTACAGAATCTGTGATTTTTTGGCCGCAACCAGCAAGGCAAACCATAATTGTCAGTAAAAGCAGTAAAATAAACCACCTGTTAAGCATAACTTTCCTCCCGGAATGCCTATAATTTTGCAATATTTGAATCTAGTTATACTTATCGGACTTATACATAATTACTTTAGAATTTTGTAACCACTCAATGGTAAAGGGGTCAGAGATACAGAATTTCCTGAGGTCTTAAGTTTTCAGACCGCCTCAAATGCTTGCCAACAGAAAAGTGTGTGTTGAATTATGAGCAGATGTAACCCATAATAAAATAGGGATACCGGCAACATACGGAAGGTGAAAAAGAGGAGGGTTTTATTACAGCGAGGCCGTCGGTTTGAAAATCAATTCAGAAAGACAGCGTTAAGCCTCTTTGAAAATAATACTATACAGTGCCGCAATTAACCGCATACAGCAGGGCATTTCCGATCTCTTCCTTTAGATCGGGGGTGCTAATTTTCTGCCCTTTTTTGTCCTGTACGTAAAAGACATCTACTACCTGGTCGACCTTAGTGCCTATCTTGGCCCTGGAAATATTTATGTCCAGGTCCGCCAGGGTACGGGTAATATCGTAGAGTAGTCCGATTCTGTCTTCTGCATAGACCTCTACGATTGTAAAGGATTCTGAAGCCTCGTTGTTGAGGATAACTCGAGCCTGGCGTTTGATACATTTCTGCCAGTCGCCCGATCTTACGGGTCTGTATTTTTCTGCCAGTCTATGCGTCAATCCCAGCTGGCTGTCCAGGGCCAGGTTTAGGTCTTTTTTAAGGGTCTCCCAGTCCTGTTCGTGGTAGCCCTTGTTTACCGACGATTTTACATCCAGTCTATCTATGGCCGTCCCATCCATTAAGGTGAAAATCTGAGCAGAAAGTACATTTAGGTTGTGAAGGGCTAAAATTCCGAATATCTTGGCGAGAAGGCCGGTTCGGTCCTTGGCCAGTACCAGCAGCGACCAGTAAGTCTTTTTGTCTTCGAACAAGACCAGAGAGGGTTGATCACTCAATCCGGCCTTTAGCTGCATATGCCTTTTAATTGCCTCTGGTGTAAAACCCAGTATATAGTCATCAGGCATTATGGCCAGGTTTTCTTTCCCCTTTTCCCCGAGCCTGGAGGCTATCTGGTGTTTCATCCAGTCTATGGCCTGATTCCTTTGATAATCATAAAATTCTGATCCTTCCAGGGAAGCCTTGATTCTCAGGTACAAATCATGAACCAGTGATGATTTCCAATCATTCCAGACATTTGGCCCCGTTGCCCTTGAATCCGCTATGGTGAGAAGATAGAGCATATTTAACTGTTCAATATTCTGTATTTCCTTGGAGCATTTCAATATGAGGCCTTCATCTTCAAGATCACGTCTCATAGCTATATGAACTAAATACAGATGATTTTGTACAAGGAAGGAGAGGCAGTCGCATTCCTTTGAGGAGAGTCCCATTTTTTCCCCGATATTATGAACTATTTCGCCACCGCGTTGGGCATGCTGACCGCCGCGGCCCTTTCCTATGTCATGTAAAAGGGCTGCGAGATAAAGCATATTAGGAGATTTTAAGGCGGCAAAAATCCGGCGTTCTTCCTTCTCCAGATTACGGAGTTCAACAACCGTCTGGAGCAGGTGCCTGTCCACTGTGTGAATGTGATAGATGTCATGTTGGGCCAGAGATTTTATCACTGAGAATTCCGGAATGTAAGCGGCAAGAAGACCTGAATCCAATAAGGCCTCCAGGACATCAAGGGGCCTTTCAGCATCCTGAAGGATTTGCATAAATGCCTTTGCCATGTGTTTTGAAGATCTCAGTTTTTCATCCACAAGATCCAAATTAGCCCTTACAATCCGCATCGTATTGTAATGAATAGGCAGGCCGGTCTGAGCTGCATGGGCAAACAGCCGCATCAAGAGATACGGACGTTTTTTAATAAATGATGTCTCAGTCAGATGTATATGGCAATCAATGATCTCTATGCCTGGCTCAAGAATTTTATTTTCTTTTTTACAGACTGAAAGGCCTAATACCTCTACGACATTTTCAAAAAAAAGATCCGATGTCGTGGCTATGATTTGTAGATGTTCATGAACTTCTCTCATGAAGTGTTCTACACCCAGCATATTTTTACTATCTTTATAGCCAAGTACGGTGGAAATTTCCTCTTGATATTCGAAAAAGAGTCTGTCATTCTTGCGGGAGTTTATATAGTGGAGCCTGTTTCTTATGTGTAGCAGATAATCCCGTGATTCTTTTAGAAGGTGCTTTTCCTCACCGCTAATGAGTTTTATATCTTTGATGGATCTGATATCTTCGAGCCCAGAAAGGACCTTAGAGGTCCACATGATCGACTGTACGTCACGCAATCCCCCCCTGCTTTCCTTAATGTTGGGTTCAAGGAGATAGGCATTGGCACCGAATCTTCTGTGTCTTTCTTTTCTGTGGGCAATCATGTCACGCACAAAGTCCTTTTTCCTGGTTTTCAGAAAGTTTTGAACGAACTCGTGCTTCAGCTGTAGAAATAGTGAATTTGACCCTTGGATAAACCTGGCATCTAATAGTGCTACCTGAAAGAAAAAGTCTTTTTTTGCGTCTATCAGGCAGGCTTCAACAGTTCTAACACCATGGCCCACCTCTAAACCGGCGTCCCATAGAGGATAGAAGACTGTTTCAGCCACACCGGGCACTATGTCTTCTACCTCCGGTTCATAAAGTAACATCACGTCAATATCTGAAAATGGAAAGAGTTCTGATCTTCCGTATCCCCCTAATGCTATAAGGGCCATTTTCTCCTTGGCATCCGGCCGAGTAGAAAATGCCTTTGACAAAAAGGTGTCCACAATTCTGGTGTGTTCTATTAAGAGTTTCTGTCCCTTGAGTCCTTGATTCCACAGGATTTGAAGGGTCTCACGACCGGGCCGTAAGCCATCTGATTTTGATAAATTATTCAGCATTTGTTTTAATTGTTAAATGGCCTCTCTGTCTCTTTCACCAGTTCGCACTCTTATCACTTCGTCCACAGGGAGGACAAATATTTTTCCATCACCTAATTTTCCAGTATAAGCAGCCTCTATGATCGCTTCAATTACATGCTGCTCCTGAGATGCGTCCACTATAATTTCTATCTTCACCTTTGGTACAAAGTCAACGACGTATTCAGCGCCACGGTATACCTCTTTATGCCCTCTCTGACGTCCATAGCCCTTGACCTCGGAAATGGTCATACCCTTTATACCAATCTCGTTAAGTGCCTCCTTGACGTCGTCCAGTTTGAAAGGCTTTATAATGGCCTCAATCTTTTTCATGGACATCCTCCTTCAAATGATTTGAGAGTCCCGAGTTGGGCAAACAGTTGAGTAATGATTATTTTAGCTGTAGATTTAGTAAATTATATATAAAACAGACAGCATCAATAGTCCAATTTTTGTGCTGATAACGCATATTCTTCACTATAAGTCAAAAGTAGTTTATATTATATCCATCTTGTACTCTGGCAGTAAGATTTTACTGCCTTTGCAGTTAACTTGTTTGATATCGGCATTCAATTCTATCAATCCACGCCTTTTTAAAAAGGTATAAACCGGTGAGAGAAAGATGCCTAAAATAATTGTTTAAGATTCTTTAATCGAAAGAAAAGGCAGAATGGAATTTCAAAATTATATAAGAAATGAATACGGCAAGTGTGATGTCCCGTCAAATACGATCAAAAGAATAAAGGAAGGGTTGCAGAGACTGGCTCTTGATGTGGAATATTCCCCCTTTCAGGTAACGGAAAACATCCATTGGGGACGAGTATGGATTGATTCAATAAAAATTATCTGTAATGGAAAGGGAATCACCCCTGAGCTTGCTGAGGCCAGTGCGTACGCAGAATTGGCCGAACGTCTCAGTGCCGGTCTGTTTTATCCGGTCTTTGAAGAACAGGTAAGGTTTAATGTGCCGGGTCTTTACAATGAGGAAACTCGAAGGTTTCTGAATTATGAATGGATGGAAGGATATGTCTATTCTCACCAGGACGATTTGGAAAATCCTCTGAGAATTGAGGATCTGCTGGCAAATGAAACTCATCTGACGCATCAGGATATCAGGGATTTGAAAAACTGCAGGCTGGCCATGCACTGGGTTGACGGTTTTTCTGTTGTCCACGGAAAAACAATAAAAGTACCGGTCAACTTTGTTTCTTATATTCACGGATCTAACGGGATTGCAGCGGGCAATACCATTGAAGAGGCTATGATTCAGGCCACATGTGAAATATTTGAACGTTATTCCCAAATACAGACTATCAAATTTGAAAAAATTATTCCTTCAATTGATCTCAATTCTGTGAAAAATGAGGTCATAAGGCATATGATTGATTTCTATCAGGGAAATAATGTAGATATACTTATCAAGGACCTCTCCCTTGACGGTCTTATCCCCTGCATAGGCGTCCTTTTTATAAATAACAACCTGCGCAGAGACCTTCTGGAGCACAGAATTTTAATACCGGGTGTATCCTTCAATCTGGAGGAGGCCCTGACAAGGTGCTTTACAGAAAGCATGCAAGGCCGGCAGACCCTCTTAAACCCTCGTCCCGAGCTGGATACATCGGTTGTACATAGATCACAGGTTAATGACTATTATATGTTAATGAAATGCAGTATTTCCTTAAAAGATATCTCTTTTCTTGATCAGGGGGAGACCAGGTCTTATAGAAATATCAAGATCAATGATGTCCTTGGTGAAATTGATGAAATCAAAAAGATATGTGAAACATTCAATACTGATTATATAGTATTAAATAACACCCATCCGGTATTAAATTTTCCAGTGGTAAGGGTAGTAATCCCAAGAATTTCTGATTTTTTACCTTTTTTAAGGCAGGACGTCCTTACCTCCGGGCCAACAAGGCCTCCTGCTTCATGGCGCGGAGAAGAATTCAAGAATATAATGCAGAGTTTTTTTGTCTGAAATGTGGGCAGGCAGAGTAAATCGTACTACAGACAGATATTTTGCGAGGACTCATTGAGTTATATATTTTTGCCTATAAACTGGCACCCACCATCGTATGAAGTTATATGTTATACCGGCTGGAGCAGGCTCAATACCCTTAAAACGCTTATGTATCAGAGGAAGGGCCATTGGAACGTAAAGAAAAGTGTATGGCTGATCCTCTGCCAGAATTTCCTGAATACGCCAGTATATTTTCCTGCGTTCATTGCGATCAAAGGTCTTTCGCCCTTTTACAAGGAGTTGATCCATTTCAGGATTATGATAACTGATAAAGTTCAGTTCCTTGCTGCCTGTCTTTGACGAATGCCAGATGTCATAGATGTCCGGATCCTGCCCTAATGTCCAGCCCAGTATTACCGCCTCAAAACGCCTCTTGTCTATAAAGTCATTGATAAGGGCTGTCCACTCAAGGTTTCTGATCTTCATTTCTATCCCGATCTGCTTGAGCCTGTACTGAATTATCTGAGCGGTTTGATTCCTTAAAGAATTACCCTGATTGGTTATGGTTGTGAATGAGAAGGCCCTGTCTTCTTTATCCAGCCAGCCGTCTCCGTCTCTGTCCACCCAGCCGGCCTCTGCCAGCAGGGCTGCTGCCTTTTTCGGATCATATGGATAACGTCTGACATTAGGGTTATAAAACCATGTATCTGGTTTATACGGGCCTGTCGCCTTTACTCCGTATCCCAAAAGCACCCCTCGGAGTATCTCATCCTTATCTATGGCAAAGGCAATGGCTTGCCTTACCCTTTTGTCTGAAAACAGGGGAAATTTTAAATTGTAACCCAGATAGGTATAGGAAAAGGAAAGATATTGATATTTGTTAAAATTTATCTCGAAAAACAGGGTATCTGCCTGCCTTTTATATTGAATCGGAGATAATCCCATCCAGTCAAGGCCACCTGATTTCAGCTCAAGGAACATGGTTGCCGGGTCAGGTATGATTCTCATTATATACCGGTCTATATACGGCCGTTGTTCAAAATAGTTTGGATTTGCTTTCAGTTCTATACGTTCTTGAGTCTTCCAGTCTGAAAAACAATACGGCCCCAGGCCGACTGGCCTTCGTCCGAGCTGACTTTTTGTAATGTCCTTTCCATACAGCAGGTGCTTTGGCAGCACAACCAAATTCCCCCAGGAACTCAGGGCAGGCGCAAACGGCTCTCTGTAGGTAACCTTAAATGTATAAGGGTCTGGTGCTTCGGCCTTTTCGACTTCAAGAAAATCGCCTGCGTAGGCAGTCGGAGTACCTTGATCTGTTATGGTCTCAAAGCCGAAGAGCACGTCCTCCGAAGTAAACGGCTCACCGTCCTCCCACTTAACTCCCCTTCTGAGCTTAAAGGTAATAGTAAGTCCGTCGGGAGAAATCGTCCATGATTCCGCCAGGTCTCCAATCAGGTTAAGATCCTTGTCATATTTCACTAGACCATTATAGATAAGGCCTGCGATCTGGTGTGAGGTGGCGTCGGAGGCCAGCATGGGAATCAGAGTGGTGGCGTCTCCAATAGAACCTAAGACAATGGCATCACCGTAATCTGGCTCTGCCGCGGGGGCAGCGTGCATAGTAGAAGGCAGAAGGCCGGTGGGTAAAAGTGAAATAAAGAAGACCAGGAAGAGAAGAGGCCGAAAATACTGAAATCGTGAGCCTTGAGACGGATAAATCACGTTAACTCCTGAATATCCAGCCTTTTAACTTAGGTCTTTGCCCCATCTCTTTTTGAGGGCCTCAACACAGCTGTATGGCACCCTCAGTCCTCCTGTGCCTGTACCAACCTTTATTTTTGGTTTGGCCTTTCCATGATAATCGCTGCCGCCGGTGGGGACCAGGTCATACTTTTTGCAGAGCGACAGAGACAGACGGGTTAACTCTTGGCTATGCATACTATAATAACATTCTATGCCGTCGAGACCCTGATCTGCCCACTTTGCTACCAGCTTATCCAGGTGCGCGGGGTTTTCAAATTCGAGTGATATTGGATGGGCCAGCACTGCAAGGCCTCCAGCCTTATGTATGGTAGTTATAGCCCTCTCCGGACTGAGAATGGACTTTGGTATATAAGCAGGAGCGCCTTTTTTAAGATAACCAGCAAAGGCCTCATGCATGGATTTTACATACCCTCGATTTACCATAGCCCTTGCAATATGCGGGCGGCCAATCTGTCCTCCTTTGGCCATTTCCTCCAGCTCACTCCATGATATCGTACGACTGAGTTCATTCAGACGTTCCAGGATAAAATGATTTCGCCTGGCCCTTGCGGACTGGACCTCTTTCAATACCCCGTTTAATTCAGCTGAACTCGAATCAATAAGATAGGCCAGAACATGCAGAGTGCCGTGAGATATCCGGACGCTCAATTCCGCACCGGGGATTAACTCTATTCCAAGTTTCGCGGATGCCTCGGAGGCCTCTGAGAGACCTGCCACGGTATCATGGTCGGTGATCGCAACCGCTTTCAGACCTGAGTTTACGGCAAGCTGAATGACTGCTGCAGGTGAATCGGAACCGTCGGACGCCGTAGTATGTGTATGTAGATCACAATATTGCATTTATAGCTTTCTGTACCTTATGATTAGTGTCTTGTCCAGGGTCCTGTAATCAGGGCTGATAAAATGATAAAACGTAAGGCCTGAATTTTCCATATAAAGATATTCCAGACCTTCTCCATATCCTAAAGTTTAATATATCGGTACCCAATTTTTTATTTGTCCGCACATGGGCTTTATGATAAGTTGCGAAGAAATAAGGGTTTTTGAGGACATGTTAAAACCCTGTGAATACCTGTGAAGTCCACAGCCATGACATTTGCAGGTTGTAAATTGAGTTTTAATATAATGGCCATAAAGGTCGTCAGAATTTAACATTTGAGTCTTCTTTTAATCAGCTAGCTTTAAGGAAAGGTGAGTTTCAAGTGCTTACAGTTTTTAGGGCAAATAGCGAAGGTGTAGAGCGTTGCACCGATATCAGCAATGGCGGCTGGATAAATCTGGTAGCCCCCACCCCTGAGGAGCTGGACATAATCCAGAAGAAACTGGGGATACTCCCGGAGTTTCTGAAATATCCGCTTGACGAGGAAGAGACCTCACGGATAGAACGGGAGGAAGGCCATTTTCTGATTACCATAAAGATCCCTGATCCACGCCACGAGAGGGATATGGTCCGCTACGAGACAATTCCATTAGGTATCATTGTAACGGGTCAAAGCGTAATAACGATCTGTCTCAAGGAAACCTCGATTTTTGAAGGACTCATGGAATCTAAATGGGCCAAACGTCTACTCGAAGATCATGTCCGGTTTGTATTTAATATCTTTCTCAAGGTGGCAAATGTCTATTTAAGACATCTTCGGCTCATAGACAGACTGACCAATGAATACGAGGCGGAACTTCACCGTGCGGTCCGTAACAAAGAACTCTTAAAACTCTTCAACCTTGAAAAGAGTTTAGTATACTTTAACACGAGTCTAAGGGCCAATGATATAGTAATGGCAAGGCTTCAGGGTGGCCGTTACTTACCTGTAGACGAAGATAATGTGGATATTCTGGAGGACGCTCAGATTGAAAACCAGCAGGCCATAGAAATGGCCAAGATCTTTAGTGACATTTTGAGTGGAATGATGAATGCGTATGCATCTGTAATTTCCAACAACCTCAATGCAGTAATGAAATTTCTGACTGCGGTGACCATCATTCTCATGTTACCCACACTGGTCGCCAGCATATACGGTATGAACATCAATCTTCCTTTTCAACACTCGTCTTTTGCCTTTGCCCTTACGATGGGGCTGTCTTTTTTATTGTCCGGTATAGCAGTATTTATCTTTATCAAGAAAAGGATGTTTTAAGGAGGCATTTCAGACCTGTTCATGGATCGCACCTACGAGTCTTTTTCTGTCTCGGATCCGGAAAAAGACGCCTGGATTGCAAATTTCTATACTGAAAATCACCTTGCCTACGAAGTTTTTCCCAATGAAGTCGCTTCACCAGAGCAGTTGAGATTTATGGTACTTTTGGATGAGGAGCCCTATTACTACCCCTGTTCTGATAAAGTCTTCAAGACAATCATAGAAAAAAAAGCAGGTGATCTCCTTACCTTTGCCTATATAAAGGTATGGGAGCGTGTAGAGCCGCTGGTGCGCTCAGTGGTGAAAGACACTTACAGGCAAAAGTTTCTGCTCAGCCTCCTGGGGATGAAATTCAGACGAGAGACCTCCTCGCTGGTAATGCTTCCGTCTAGAATGGAAAAAAGGCTGCTCCAGATATTTATAAGGGTTAGCGAGATCGAACGTCCTCTTGCCAGGATCAAGGAAGCTAAAAATCGCAGGATATACGAGTTCCTTAAATCAGAGAGCTTTAAGGAGGCATTCAATGACCCGAATGGATTGAAATTCAGGCAAGATACTCCACTGGATGAAGTAGCCCTTGGCATACACCTCCTGCAGTTTCGCCGTCTTATTGTCCTGTCTGGTCATACAGAACTCTGGACCAGGGAAAAGAAATTTACGTCAGACGAACTCCGTTCTATGATGAAGGCCCCGATAGAAGGTTCAGGCTGGGTATGGCTGAAAAAAATACTGCGAGAATGGATCAATTCCAAAGAGAGACGGTATCTACTGTGGACAGGAGTCTTTGCGGGTGAAGTACTGCTTGATCTTGCCATGATACAAATCTTGATACGTATGGGTATCAACGTCATATTGTCTGTGAAAAAGGCCTTTTACTACGATTCAGTTACCATAGTTGATGTACTGGAAGATCCCTATCTGCAGGAGATGTTATCAGGGGCGGAGATTATTACGAATCCGAATATTTCAAAAAAGGAGCTTTTGGAAAGACTTAAAAGCGATAAGACTTTATATATTATTTCCGATGGTACCCAGGAACACTTTAATCCCCTTCTTACGTCAGTAACATTTGCAAGGGCATTTAAGGAGGCGGATGCAGTAATCAGTCGCAGTGCAGAAGATGCCGACTGCTTTATAGATTCACACTTTCAGTTCACCCGAGATATACTGTCCATGGTCTGCAGAAAGCCAGGCAAACTGATGTTGCAGGAGAAACTGCGTAACACCAAAATTATACGTTTTTCAGAGACAGCTTTAAGGGCCAAGGCCGAGGCCATGATAGCTGATCTGAGAACGCAAAAACGTCAGGGTAAAAAGATCTTATTTTACAGTGCTATTGTCGGAAGCATACCAAACCAGCTGGAGACGGCCAAGAAGATATTAAACGTATTTGTAAATCACCTTCGTAAAAGACAGGAGGGTGCAGTAGTGATAAATCCGGCAGAACACTTCGAACCGGGTATGGACGCTGATGACATAATGTATATGTGGGAGATTGTGCAGAGGAGCGGGCTGATAGATACCTGGAGGTTTCAGACCGTAGACGATATTGAAAAGGCCTTTGAACTTATGGATGAAAAGATACCACCTGAGTGGGTAGGAAAAGACGCCACTTACAGCACCGGTTGTACAATGGAGATGAAGATAGCGCTTGAGGTCCAAAAGGATAGACATGAAATGCAGATTATAGGACCGCCATGGGAGAAATTCCTGCGGAGAAAGGAATATGGAGTGGGAAAATTATATGACAGGGCACTCAGGGATATATGAAAAAGGTCTTTCCCGAACAACGGCAATTATATTTTGATGACAATTCACTCGCATTAAGCCTTTATGGAGAGCAGGGAAAAAACTTTAAGATTATCGAAGATTTACTTAAGGTTAACATAAACGTCAAAGGAAACCAGATAAGCATCACCGGTGATCCTATAGGAGTGGACCACGCGAGCCGCACCTGTTCCCAGCTGTATGAACTCCTTAAACGGGGTTATCCTCTTCATTCAAATGACATAGAGTTTGCAATTCAAATTCTCAGCGCGGATCCAAAGGCCCATCTTAAAGACATCTTTCTGGACAAGCTGAGTGTAAACTCAGGGAAAAGGCTTGTCACACCTAAGAGCCTTGCGCAAAAGCTTTATGTGGAGGCCATTCGGACCAACGACATAGTTTTCGGGATT
>CAZPDU010000170.1:0-3687 GCA_964585405.1 uncultured Thermodesulfobacteriaceae bacterium
TCAAAGTCATTAAACGTAAAGCATATGGTTTTCACGATTTACGCTACTTTACACTGAAAATTTACCAGGCTTTCGCCAACTAATCGGGAGAAGAACCAAAATTTTTTACTCAAAAAGATAAAGGTTCTGGAAAAATCAGGCAAAATACAGCGGATACTTGTAGTAGACAGTGAAAAAGATACGGTATCATTGATCGAACATACCTTGAAAGAAGTCGGATGTCAGGTGAAGATAGCTTACAACAGCCAGGATGCTATCGAGCAGGTAAAGAACTTCATGCCTCATCTGATTATACTGAACTTGACAATGCCCAAAGTGAATGGTTTTGATGTAATAGAGCATATAAAAACAGAAGAAAGTGCTAAAAATATTCCTCTTATTCTTATTACTAAAAAGGACTTGAGTAAAAACGAGAAAGACGCTCTGGACGGAAGGCTACGTGGGATATTAAATAAAGGCAGGCTCAAAGAAGAGGATCTTTTACAGGAACTCAAAGACAGGATTGATGAGATAAAAAACGCCTGATATACGGAGATGACATGAAAAAAACCGAGAAGGTTCCTGAGAAAAAATTGCTGATAGTTGAGGACAACCAAGATAGCCGGGAGCTGGTAATTAAAATTTTAAGAAACCTTGATTATCAGCTAATTGAGGCTGTTGACGGGGAAGATGGCCTGAAAAAAGCAATTGCAAAGCAACCGGATATTATCCTCTTAGATATCTCACTTCCGAAAATGGGAGGTTATGAGGTTGTAAAAAATCTGCGGCTTCGAGAGGAGTTTAAGCACACCTCGATAATTGCATTGACTGCACATGCAATGAAAGGAGATGAAGAAAAGGCCTTGCAGGCTGGTTTTAATGGATATATATCAAAACCCATAGATGTACACGAGTTGCCAAAACAAATCGAATACTACGCGAAAAAACTATATGATTTAGGTTAAAAAGCCAGACTTCCGGCTTTGCATAAGAGATTAAACCCTCTGAAAGTATTCATAAATCCTCATTGGAGATCATATTATTTGCCCATTTGGCCGTTTAAAAATAAGATTACCTGCTTAGACTCCATACTGCTAGGGGCAGAGCAGTTCATTACGACGGCCTTTGAGTTTTGATTTGTATCCGGCCCTTATTTGTGTTTGGGTTTTTAGGAACGGAATCATTCATCTTTCATGATGTTTGCTAAATAATATAACAACATAGGGTGGTTAGGTGGATAAAAACAAAATTCTGATCGTTGAAGATAATGTGGATACCGTAGAACTCTTAAAAAAGAGGCTTCGCGCTGACGGTTATGATACCGCAGAGGCATACGATGGCGAAGAAGCCCTTAAAATAGTTACTGAATATGAGCCCGATCTGATTTTGCTGGACATTATGATGCCCAAATTGGATGGTTTTGAGGTATGCAAAAGACTAAAAGAGGACGAAAGCACTCGTTATATACCGGTCCTTATGCTCACTGCAAAGGGTGATGTTGATAGCACTTGCAAAGGCCTCGATATCGGGGGAGATGACTATCTTGCCAAGCCCTTTGATTATAAAGAGCTTGTTACAAGAATACGGTCATTGATCAGTATGAAGGTAGAGCGTGAGAAGTTACTGAAAGAGGAAAAATCAGAGGCATTAGAAAAGATGATGGATCAAGTGGCGCACGAGATAAGAAATCCTCTTGTTACTATCGGAGGATTTGCGCGAAGGATATCTGAATCTCTTTCTGAGAGTGATCCGAACAGAAAATATCTTAAATTGATTGTACAAAATGTTGAAACGCTGGAACATATGATAAAAAAGCTGATTGAGCTGCAGGCCACCACAATATCTTATAGAGAGCCAGTAGATATCAATGAAATTATTGCCAAAGCGATAGAAGATTATAAGACCGCACTGGAAGAAAATCATGTAGATTTAACGACTGATTTGATGAAGAATCTCCCGAATATCTCGGTCGATAAAGAACAGATTAAAGTGGCAATTTCACATCTCATTGAAAATGCAATTGAGGCAATGCGTAATAAGACGCGTGCATTAATTATCGCCAGCCGTGTCCGGGAGGGATATATTGAGATCGATGTCTCTGATACAGGGATCGGCATCCCAAAGGAGAAACTGAAGAATATACTAGACCCTTTTTTTACTTCAAAAATTCATGCCGGACTCGGCCTCACTTACGCGCTCAAAATTATTCAGGCCCACAGGGGCACAATCTCAGTGGAAAGCAAACTAGGCAAGGGATCTACTTTTACGATTAGATTACCTGTAAAAAGACCTGGCAGTCATTGAGCTTACAGATAAGTTATTCCCATAGAGAACAAATATGGTGCCGAAGGGGGGAGTCGAACCCCCACGGGTTTTGCCCACCACCCCCTCAAGATGGCGTGTCTACCTATTCCACCACTTCGGCAAAATACTATTTAGAAGTCTCTGGTTTTTGATTTGCTGATGGTATAATATTTTTAGGCTGATCTTCCTTCGGCCGGGCATCTTCAGCGGTAGTATCAGTTTCTTCGCCCAGGCCTTGCACAGGTTCTTCAACTCCGGTCACTGGTAATGGACTAGTTTCAACAGATTCAGGAGCTACCATATCAACAGTCTCTGTGGTCTCTGTAACCTCAGAAATTTCACTTTGCTCGGTAGTATCCGTACCAGTGGTTACCTCTACATCCTGCATTATCGACTTCTCAACCTTGTGAGCTGACAAATAGGTGAGGATAAGGGCAAAGACCATGAAGAACACTGCCAGTCCTGCGGTTATTTTATGCAGAAAAGAGGCTGGTCCTGCACTGCCGAAAATTGTATCACTAGAGCCGAATACAGCACCGATCTCAGCACCTTTGCCTTGCTGGAGCAAGACGGTAAGGACCAAGAAAATACAAACGATAACGTAGGCTACTATTAATATAGAATACAAAACATTTCCTTTGAGTTAATCCTTAATTAACCGATTCGGCAACCCACAATTTGGCTAAAGCTTTCAGGTTTAAGAGACGCACCGCCAACCAGAACTCCGTCCACATCGGGAAGTGCCATTAATTCATTTATGTTTTCCGGTTTAACCGATCCACCATACAATATTCGAATTTGCCCCGCAATACCAGAGTCGAAAAGACCAGTCAGCCAGGACCGTATATGTATATGGGCATTCTGTGCCTGATCCGGAGTAGCTGTTCTGCCAGTACCTATTGCCCATACAGGTTCATAGGCAACCACTACTTTATCCGCTTCTTTACTACTCACTTCTGAAAAACCTGCGGATAACTGCTTATCAAGTATCTCATGCATAAGTCCGCCCTCTCTTTCCTCTAACTTTTCCCCAATGCATAAGATTGGACGCAGATCGTTTTCCAGCGCAGATTTGACCTTTAAGGCAATAAGGCTGTTTTTTTCTCCAAAAATGTGCCTGCGCTCCGAGTGCCCGAGAATTACCCATTTAACTCCTAATTCTTTGAGCATAATCGATGATATCTCACCGGTAAAGCCCCCTTTCTGCTCAAAGTACATGTTCTGGGCCGCCAGTGTCACAAGTTTGGTTTCCCTGATGATTTTACTGGCTGCTGACAGAGCAGTAAACGGCGGCGCAATTATTACTTCTCTGTCTGAAAAGTTATCCACCAGGGGAAGAAAGACATTAAGAAATTCACGCGTCTCGCTTACAGTTTTGTACATCTTCCAATTAGCAGCTAAAAC
>CAZPDU010000171.1:0-4728 GCA_964585405.1 uncultured Thermodesulfobacteriaceae bacterium
GTCCGTGGTGACCTCATGGGTGTGGTCCGTGAAGACCTGATTTATGACCTGGGGCGTTTTGTTGATGACTCTGTCATACATTTCGAGGAGTGGGGTCTACCCATCTGGAAGCAGAAGGGTGACGAGGGCAAGGCCCTGAAAGACGGTGGCCAGCCTGTCCGTACCGGTAAATGGCAGATCATGATCAACGGAGAGTCCTATAAATGCATAGTAGCTGAGGCCGCCAAAAACGCCCTGAACGAGATGGGTTATGATCTTCACGAACGTATCTTTATCGTGAAGCTCCTTCTGGATGCGAACAAGCCCAATACCATTGCCGGTTGCGTTGGCTTCAGTGCACGTGAGAACAAGGTGGTGGTGTATAAGTGCAAGGCAATGGTAGTGGCCTGCGGCGGTGCGGTTAACATCTTCCGCCCACGCGCTACGGACGAAGGTAAGGGTCGGGCCTGGTATCCGATCTGGAATGCCGGTTCCACCTACACTATGTGTATGCAGGTGGGTGCTGAGATGACCATGATGGAAAACCGTTTCACCCCATCGCGCTTCAAAGATGGCTATGGACCTGTCGGGGCTTGGTTCCTGCTCTTCAAGGCGGGCGTGACTAACTCCAAGGGAGAGTCCTATGCCTTCAGCCCTGCTGCCAAAGAAGAGTTGGCAAAATATGCACCTTATGGCCTGCAGCCAGTTACCCCCACATGCCTTCGGAATCACCTGATGCTCAAAGAGTTGAAGGAAGGCCGCGGTCCTGTTTTTATGGATACCGCTGCTGCACTCAAGAAATTCCTGGATGACAAGAAGGCAGAGGGCATGGATGAAAAGGCCCTCAAAAAATACTGGAAGGAACTCGAGAGCGAAGCTTGGGAGGACTTCCTCGATATGTCAGTTGGCCAGGCAGGCCTGTGGGCGTCTATGAATATCGAGCCTGAGAAGCGAGGTTCTGAAATTATGCCTACTGAACCCTACATGCTGGGTAGCCATTCCGGCTGCTGCGGCATCTGGGTCAGCGGTCCTAATGAAGCCTGGGTCCCGGACGATTACAAGTGGGGATACAACCGGATGACTACTGTTAACGGCCTGTTTACTGCCGGTGACGGTGTAGGTGCCTCTGGACACAAATTTTCTTCCGGTTCACATGCAGAAGGTCGCATGGCTGCCAAGGCAATGGCCAAGTATGTAAAAGATAACTCTGGCTTTACCCCTGCCCTGAAGCAGAGCGCAGAGGAACTCAAGGCGGAGATCTACAAGCCGGTTGTACATTATTGGGCGAATCACAAAGCGACTACTGACGACATGGTCAACCCGGCCTATATCAGGCCGCGCCATATGATGGAGCGCCTGATGAAGTACACGGACGAGTATGGTGGTGGATGGTCTCCGTATTATATGACCAATGCAAAGCTTTTAGAGATCGCTATGCATCATTTACAGATGCTTAGGGAAGACTCTGATAAGCTGGCTGCCAGCGGTCTGCACGAGCTGATCCGCGCATGGGAAATGAACCATCGCATATGGTGCGTTGAGGACCACCTCCGTCATATTCAGTTCCGTGAGGAGAGCCGCTATCCAGGCTTCTACTATCGCGGTGATTTTCCTGAAGCGGATTCCAAGACCATGGAAGAGGGCGGATGGAAGTGCTTTGTCAATTCAAAGTATGATCCTGAAAAGGGCGAGTGGTCCACATTCAAAAAACCGCTTCACCAGATCATTCCTGACTAATTTTATAAGGTTGGTCGGTGATTTAGACCTTGTGATAACAAATGTCCAGGCGCTGCGATGGCGGCGCCTGGCATTTTTTTAAATTAGGAATTAGGAATTGAAAATAGTAATAGCGATCTGGATAAATTGATCACTGCTTTCAGTAGCTAATTTCCAATTCCTAATTCCTAATTTGGTATTTAATTAAATCAATTTTTGAGGAAGGAGCGGGCATATGAGTGAAAGTATACTCGTAGTCGGTGGCGGATTCAGCGGCCTCACAGCTGCGGTGGAAGCCGCTGAAATGGGATATGAAGTTTTTATAATTGAGAAGGAGAGTTATATGGGGGGTCGGGTTGCTCAGCTAAACAAGTATTTCCCAAAGCTATGTCCTCCTTCTTGCGGGCTGGAAATAAACTACAAGCGTATCAAGACCAGCCCTAATATCACCTTTTATAATCTGGCGGAAGTAGAATCTGTATCCGGAGGGCCAGGTGACTTTAATGTCAAGGTCAAAGTAAATCCAAGATATACCACACCACAGTGTAATAATTGTGCACTGGGGGCGGAAGCGGTTGCAACCGAGACCCCAAATGAATTCAACTTCGGCATGGATATGCGTAAACCATTATATATGCCAAATATGATGGCCTTTCCCAATCAGTGCGTGCTGGATCCGGCGGCACTATCATCTGGTGACGGCCAGCAGATCAAAAAGGCCATGCCGGACGGGCATGTGGATTTGGACCAAAAGGCAGAGGTCATAGATCTGAATGTCGGGGCGATCATCATGGCAACCGGATGGCATCCGTATGATGCCACAAAGATGGATAAGCTGTGTTTTGGAAAATATGAAAACATAGTCACTAACATGATGGTAGAGCGTATGGCATCGCCGTCGGGGCCGACAGCAGGAAAGATTGTGCGGCCTTCTGACAAAGAGGAGCCAAAGACTGTAGGTTTTGTGCAGTGCGCAGGTTCCAGGGATGAGAATCATCTAAAATATTGCTCATACATCTGCTGTATGGCGACACTCAAGCAGGCTCGATATCTGAGAGAGCAGTCAGAAGACGTAGATATATATATTTTCTATATCGATATCCGCTCTCCGGGCCTGAAATATGAGAGGTTTTATAAAAATGTCAAAGAAGACAAAAAGGTCCATTTCATTAAGGGAAAGGTAGCCGAGATAAAAGAAGGATCGAGTCCGGGTAGTGTTGTACTTATTGCGGAAGACACAATTGGTGGCGGCAAGATCGCGCAGGAAGTAGATCTTGCTGTACTGGCGACGGGAATGCAGCCGACAGGGGCGACAACACAGATTCCTGGTATTGACTATAATTCCGACGGCTTTGTAGTACCTAAAGAGGGCATTATTCCGTGCGGTTGCGCAAAGCGGCCCATTGATGTAGTTTCATCTGCTCAAAGTGCAACTGCTGCAGCCTTGAAGGCTGTTCAGACGTTGGTAAGGAGGGCAGGCTGATGGCGAAAAAAGTAGGAGTTTATATATAAACTGGTGATGGTCTCGGTGAGGCATTGGACATAGACAAACTGGTCGAGATAGCAACCGGAATCGGGGCTCAGGTGGTGCGCACTCATTCTGACCTGTATTCACCGGAAGGCGCTTCAATGGTGAAGCAGGATATCGATAATGAGGGGATAGATGGCGTTGTTTTAGCCGGGATATCACCTAGATACGAGTTTAAAATCCTTAATTTTCCGGGTGTAATGGTGGAAAAGACCAGCCTTCGTGAAATGGTTACATGGAGTCATCCGGTAATTGCTGATGCCGAGAATGCCGAAGCTCAGAAAGAGCATGTACAGGAGCTTGCTGAGGACTATATCCGTATGGCGGTTACCAAGGTAAAGAAGTCCAATCCGGTAGAGCCTTTTAAGGCGGAAGAGATTAACCAGCGTCTTCTTATTATCGGCGGCGGGGTTACAGGTTTGACTGCCGCGCTGGAGGCCGCTGAGGCGGGACACGAGAGTATTTTGGTTGAGCGCCAGCCGGAGTTAGGAGGTTGGGGTGCAAAGGTGCGGAAGCAGACGCCTATAGGTCCGGATTACTCCCAACTTATCAATCCCATTGTTCAGGGATTGATTGATAGGGTTAATGCCAGCGAAAAGATAACAGTCAAGACTAATACCGAAGTGGCCCGTGTTGGCAATGCTCCGGGCAACTTCAGGGTCAGCTTTAAAAATGCCGGGGCCAAGAGTGAGTGGGATGCACCATTTCCATTGACTGAAAAAGAGAAGCTGGATGAGAATGGCAATGAACTTTCAGCTGAAGATCAGAAAAAGAAATACGGCGCGAAAAACGAGGGACGTAGGGGATATATGGAAGAAGATCCCGACGCCGAGATTTGCGGAGCGGTGATCTTGGCATCAGGGTGGAAACCTTACGTACCAGAAGAAGGCGAATTTCAGCACCTGGCTTGGGGCAATCCCAATGTCATAACCAACTGCCAATTTGAAGAAATCGCCAAGAATGGTAAAATTGTCCGACCATCTGACGGGAAAGAAGTTAAATCAGTGGCCTTCATACAGAGTCCCGGGGGTTCGAAGGATGACGCTGATTTTCCCTATGCCTCAGTGGTAACGAGCCTTGTTGCCCTTAAACAGGCCAAGTATCTGCGTGAGGATCAGCCGGAAGACGGCAAGGCCTATGTATTGTATGAGCACATGCGTACGTCAGGTCAATATGAATATTTCTATCAAGGCCTTCAGAACGACCCTGGAATCTTCCTTACCAAGGGAGATGTTACTGAGATCAAAGACAACGGTTCGGGCGGACTGACTGTAAATGTGGACAATACCCTTATCGGGGGCGACATTAGTCTGGATGTTGATCTTGCAGTGCTTGCCACAGGGATGGTTCCAACCACCAGGGACGATGCGGTAGTGAACATGGCATACAGGCAGGGCCCGGCCTTCCGTGACTTGGACCTGTTTGGAGGCTACTGCGACTCTAACTTTATATGTTTCCCATATGAGACAAGAAGGACAGGAATCTATGCGGCAGGCGCAGTGCAC
>CAZPDU010000172.1:0-8810 GCA_964585405.1 uncultured Thermodesulfobacteriaceae bacterium
AAAGGTCCTTAAAGATATGGTCCCCGTGGCCGGGGCCTGTCCCATGCCGATACATCCCAGACAGCCGCACTGGTGTATTCTCGCCCCGGCATGGATCAATGTGCGTAAGGCCCCGGCCATGTCCGCGTTTTCCAATACCTGTCGGCTGCCCGGATTTATTTCAAAGCTCACAAACGGGTGTATTACGGAGGATTCAAGGGATTTGGCAGCAACTACTATGTCCCTGAATGATGAGTTGGCACAGGAGCCTATAATAACCTGAGATACCGACTGCCCGGCTACCTGGCGCACAGGGACTACATTGTCCGGAGACGATGGACAGGCTATCATCGGTTCAAGAGAAGACAGATCCATATCTATTATTTCATGATAGACGGCATCCTGGTCGGCCTTAAGTTCCTGCCATACCGCTTCTCTTTTCTGGCTGACCAGAAATATCTTGGTTGCTTCATCAGAAGGAAAGACTGTACCAGTAGCCCCCAGTTCAGTTCCCAGGTTTGCTATTGTAGCCCTGTCAGTTGCAGACAGCGTAGCCACCCCGGGTCCAAAATATTCAATGATTTTCCCCACACCGCCCTTTACCGTCATAATACGGAGCAGTTCAAGGATGACGTCTCTTGCCGAGACCCATGGGCCAAGCCTTCCCTTCAGGCATACACCTGTAATATATGGCATTCTCAAGTAAAATGGCTGTCCTGCCATGGCCAGGGCAACATCGAGTCCGCCTGCGCCTATGGCGAGCATACCGCACCCACCGGCTGTCGGAGTGTGACTGTCCGAGCCCAGCAGTGTCTTGCCTGGGACGGCAAAACGCTCCAGATGTATCTGGTGGCATATCCCGTTTCCCGGACTGGAAAAATATATGCCGTAGCGTGCGGCGATGGATCGGAGGAACCGATGATCATCGGCATTCCTAAAGTCGGATTGCAACAAATTATGGTCTACATAACTTATGGACAATTCCGTCTTGACTTTGGGTATGCCTATGGCCTCAAATTCCAGGTATGCCATGGTGCCTGTGGCGTCTTGAGTAAGTGTCTGGTCAATGCGGATAGCGATCTGGCTGCCTGGGTTCATTTCACCTTCCACCAGGTGCGCGCCTATGATTTTTTCTGTTGCCGTTAAACCCATTTATTGCTCCGAATGTCCTGCTTGATAGTAAAGAGATGTGTATTTTATATACATGTATGTGTACGATTTGAACAAATTTAAACTACTTTAATCTTGGGTCCATTTAAATAAATATTTATTGGGGTATTATAAAAGTAGTGGACTGTGGCAGCAAGCTTGACATTGAGTCAGCAAATGCTAAAAATCTAAATAATAGGCATTAAATTCAGAAATTAGGTATAATCAAAAGGAGGAGGTCCCGATGCCAGAAATAAAGAAGATTCTGTATCCTGTGGATTTTTTTGAAAGCTCTGATAATATCTTGCCTTATGTAAAGCTTATGGCGGAAAAGATGGGGGCGGAGATAGAGCTTATACATGTGGTGAGGGGTTCAGCTGACTTTGTTGGTTTTGAAATGGGCACTGCCTGGTATTCCAGTTTTGAAGCGGAGCTTTTAGAAGGTGGTCAGAAGGCCATGTACAGGTTCGCTGAAGAGAAATTTCCAGGTCAGGATATAAAGACAACAATTGCCGTGGGTGACGTAACAGAGGAAATAATAAAGCACGCAGTGAAGAGCGGCACAGATATGATCATCATTGGTACCCACGGGAGAAAGGGACTTGATAAGATCATGTTTGGCAGTGTGGCTGCAGGTGTTGTCAAGGGTGCTCACTGTCCGGTCCTTACTGTCAATCCGTATAAGGCAGGTAAATAGATCGGGCAATGATTGCTGCCTAGTTATGTTGTAAAAAGTCCTGACGAGAGATTTTACGTAAGGCGCGCTAACTTTTTCATAAGTCCCGGCAATATACGTTCATCAGTACCTTCTATAATTGCAGGGAGCTTGGCAGTGAAGCAATCTCCTTCCCGGGTAAGGGATTGCTTCACTTGCAACAGCAGCACACTTTAAGGGATTTACTTGGCCCAGACCCCAGCAGATTTTTCCAAGACCATTATTACCTCTCATCTCAACGCGGATTTTGATGCGCTGGCATCTTGCCTGGCTGCAACCAAACTTTATCCAGGGGCGCAGATCGTCTTGCCTGGTTCCCAGGAGAGAGATTTGCGCGAATTTCTCCTACAGTCAAGCAGTTATTTTATAGACGTAAAACGTCTAAAGGATGTAGACCTTGACAAGGTTGAACTTCTTGTAGTCGTAGACACCAGGCAGAAAAGCCGAATCGGTTCTTTGTCATTGCTTTTGGAAAGGCCTGGTGTCGAAGTCCATGTATTTGACCATCATCCCCCTTGCAGTGAAGACATAATTGCAGACAAGACCTTTTTCAGACAGGTAGGCGCAAATACGACCTTGATGATTCGACTCCTGAGGGAAAAAGGAGTGGAGGATATCAGCCCTGAGGATGCTACTATCCTGGCATTGGGTATATACGAGGATACGGGCTCTTTTACTTTCAGCTCCACCACTTCAGATGACATGGAGGCGGCCGCTTGGCTGCTCGATAAAGGGGCTGACCTAAAGACGGTATCAAAAATCCTTGAACACAGGTTTACCCCCGAGCATGTAAGGCTTTTGAACGATCTTTTGAACAACGCAGCTACTTATACTCTGGCCGGCATTCCTGTGACTTTGGCAAAGACATCTTCGCCGTTGTATGTGGAGGACTTCGCTGTCCTGGCTCATGAATTAATGGATATGCAGAAACTGCCTGTGATTTTTGCCATGGCCCTCATGGCGGATCAAATATTAATAGTGGGCCGCAGCCGGGATGAGAGAGTTGACGTCGGGAAGGTACTGAAGGCAATCGGTGGCGGAGGTCATCCCATGGCCGCCTCTGCCACAATAAAGGGATTGACCCTTGCCGAGGCCGAGGAGTGTCTTTTAACCGAACTTCACAGGCGGCTCGGAACAGAGCCTGAAGTGAAAGACATCATGTCATATCCAGTGCTCTCGGTCCTGCCGGATACTACTCTTTCACAGGTCAACGACAAATTAACGCGCTACGGCATCACGGTCTTACCTGTAGTCCATGAAGGCAGGGTCCTGGGCCTCATTTCCCGCAGGACCGTTGAGAAGGCAATATATCATGGTCTTTCAGACCTGCCGGTACGTGAATATATGACAACGGATTTCGAGGTCCTTAATCCTAAGGATACGCTTGCCAAGGTCCAGGAGCTTATTGTCAATCATCGTCAGCGTTTCGTCCCTGTATTGGATAAAGGAAAGATAGCAGGAGTAATCACCAGGACGGATCTTCTTCAGATATTGAGTGGAGATGCTGCAAGGAGACCTGAAGCCCTGCTTTCAGGAAAGGAACAGCGCAAGAACGTCCTTTCCCTGTTGAAGGAGAAGCTGCCTTCCCATGTATTCGATCTATTGATCAATGCAGGGGACGTAGCAGAGGGTGAGGGTTTTCATATCTGTGTAGCAGGTGGCTTTGTGAGAGACTTGCTGTTAAGAAAGCCCAACCTGGATATAGATCTGGTAGTTGAGGGAGACGGGATCGCCTTTGCCGAGGCCTTTGCCAAACGTCTTAAAGCAAGGGTTCGTGCCCATAAAAAATTCGGAACAGCGGTCGTGATCTTCCCCGATGGTTTTAAAGTGGACGTGGCAACAGCCAGGTGGGAATACTACAAGTATCCTGCCGCCATGCCTACGGTAGCACTTTCATCCACCAAGTTGGATCTGTTCCGGCGGGATTTTACCATAAATACATTGGCCATTAAGCTAAATCCGAAGGAATTCGGGTTATTGATAGATTTTTTTGGGGGCCAAAGGGACCTCAAAGATCATACTATACGGGTCCTGCACAGCCTGAGTTTTGTTGAGGACCCGACAAGGGTCTTCAGGGCAGTCCGCTTTGAGCAACGATACGGTTTCAGAATAGGCAAGCACACCCTGAAGTTGATCCAAAATGCAGTACGTCTTGACATATTCTCAAGGCTTTCCGGAAAGCGTTTACTCGCGGAGCTCATATTCATATTGAGGGAGCCGGATCCGAGGTCCGCCATCAAAAGGCTGGCCGATCTGGACTTACTGAAAGTGATTCATAAAGGCATTCGGTTAGGTTCAGAGGAAGAAGGGGCACTTACCCGAACCTATGATGTCCTGGCATGGTATGATTTGCTTTTTAGAACGAAGAGACCGAAGAGGTGGGTGGTTTATCTGCTGGCACTTTTGGAAGGGCTGAATTTTCAGGAAATCCGGGAAGCTGTAGATCGTTTAGGCCTGGTTGGCTCAAAGAGGGACATTTTTGTGGAGGGACGTCAAATTGCAATAAAGGCCCTTGATCTTCTTTCCAGACGACCTTCCATGAAGGCCAGCGAGGTCTATTGGCTGCTGAAAGGTCTGGATATTGATCTCATTCTGCATATCCTTTCAATCACCGAGAACGATGATGCCAGACAGTCCATATCGAGGTATATCACTGAACTATGTGACGCAAGATCTTTGCTTACAGGAGATGATTTAAAGGAGATGGGACTTGAGCCGGGTCCTCTCTTCCATACAATACTTCATCGTCTGCTTGAGGCCAGACTGGACGGAGAGGTAAAGTACCGGGAGGATGAAATTCATTTGGTAAAACGGGAATTCTTAGAATGTTTGAAGACAGATGCTGGATGACTTATAAAAAACGCTTTTCAGGGATTGAAAGGGGGACTGATTTCGTCTATCACCTCTCGTAACTTGTATGATAAGGTTAATATACTGAAGGGTTTTTGAATGAAGGCATTGGCTCCCCGCTTAAAGACTTCAGAGGCCTCACCATCGAGGCTGTAGCCGCTTGAGAGGATAACCTTTACATCAGGGTTCAGTGCCTTCATTTTATCATAGACCTTACCGCCGCCCGTGTCCGGCATGATAAGATCAAGAATGACCAGATCAATTCTGTTTCTATTATCTTGGTATAGTGCCCATGCCTCTTTACCACCACGGGCTACAAGCACTATATAACCAAGATACTCCAACATCTGTCTGCCGGTATCCAGCACCTGTTCCTCATCATCCACCAGGAGGATGGTTTCGCTCCCCTTCATAACTTCATTTCTCACTGATTTTGTTACCGGAATCGTGGCGTTATCACAAACAGGCAAGTATATGCTAAAGGTGGTACCATGGCCTTTTTCACTGTAGACATTGATAATCCCCTTGTGATTGACGATAATCCCGTAGACCGAGGCCAGACCCAGGCCCGTACCCCTCCCCATCTCCTTGGTAGTGAAGAAGGGATCGAAGACACGTTTCTGTGTCTTCTTATCCATTCCTATACCGGTATCCGTGACAGATATTTTTACATAGTTACCGGCCTTTATATCATAAGGTTTTACGTAATACTTATCTAAAGTTACATTGCTTGTTTCAAGATAGAGATTACCCCCGCCGGGCATGGCATGCCAGGCGTTTACATAAAGATTTAAAAGTACCTGCTCCATCTGGCCCTGATCGACTTCCACTGTCCACAGGTCTTTCGCTAACTTACTGTGTATAACGATTTCTTTCTTTGTTCGACCAAACATCTCCGACGATTTGTGTATCAGCTCATTAAAATTAGTCGGCTTGGTTTCGTATCTTCCACTCCTTGCAAATCCGAGAAGCTGTTTGGTCAGATCAGCGGCACTTTGAACCTGTTCTTCGATTCTCTCCAGCATTTCATGATGGGGATTCATGGGATCAATTTTCAGGAGCATCAGAGAGGCATAACCCTGGATACCCATAAGCAGATTGTTAAAGTCATGTGCTATCCCCCCCGCCAGTGTGCCTATTGATTCCATCTTTTGGGCCTGAACCAGCTTGGCTTCAAGCCTTTTCTGATATGTGACATCTCTTGCTATGAAAGAGATGCCGATTATAATACCCTTACGATCCTTGATGGGAGAAAGTGTCAGGTCAACATCTATGTAATTGCCGTCTTTTGTATTTCTTTTTGTTTCGTAATGTTCAAATCCTCCTCCCTCGGCAATTTCTTCAACGAAGACGTGACATTCCTTTCTATGTTCCTCCGGGACAATGATATCCACGTAATTACCCAGTGCCTCTTTTTCAGAATAACCAAAGATCTTTTCGGCCGTTTTGTTCCAGCTGGTGATACGACACCTCATGTCTGTGCTGATAATGGCGTCATGGGAATAGCGGACAAGGCTGGCCAGGTATTCAATCTCCTGGTGGGCCTTTTGCGCCTCCGTAACATCCCTCAGCACATGAATAACCTCTCGAATCTCCCTGTTGCCGTTAGTTATAGGATAACAATTGATTCGCAGGTACCGATTCAGGTGTGGCTCCCAGAGTTCATTGGTTTGAGAAGAACAGGTCTTGACTAGGGTAGACCGAAGACAGAAATTCGGCACAAAGTTAATACCGTGGAGAAGTTTATAACATTTCTGGCCGATAACATCGGTTATGTCTTTTTCTACCAGTCTGGCCAGAGCCTTATTCGCCCTCTGGATAGTGAAGGTCTCATCTATGAGAAAAATAGCGTCTTCAATAGCGTCAAATGTTGTTTCCCATTCCTCCTTTGCCTCTTTGATCTTTCTCATCAGAGACAGCGTTTTGTTCATGGCCGCTTCAATATCTGTTACATCACGAACAATGCCCCTCTGACCAATTATATTCCCTCCTGGGTCTTTTATGGCACTGGCAGTGATCAGGACGGAAATCTTTCTTCCATCCTTTGTTTTGAATTTAGTTGGATAATCTTTGACAGCGCCGTTTTGTTCCATACTTTCCTGGAACAGCTCACTGTCAATACGATTATGAAACATGAGTTTCAGAAACTGCATGTATAAAATTTCCTGTTTGCTTTTGTATCCCAAAAGTCTGACCCCGGCCTTGTTGATATCGGTCAGATTTCCGTTGCGGGTAATATAGATCATGTCTTTGGAATCGTCGGATACCGCACGATATCCCTTTTCTGAACCCTTAAAATTTCCGGTCTTTTTTTCCAGATTTTTTTGGAAATCGTCCTTTCTGCTCAAACAATTTGAGATTGTGTCTAGTATCTTGCTGGGCTCAAAAGGTTTTTCAATGACATCATAAGCACTGAGCCGAAAGGCGGCAGAGATCATTTCTTTATCAGCATAGCCGGTAATCATTATGACTTCCGTATTTTGCCCCATCTTTCTTATTCGGTTTAGCACCTCGATTCCAGTCATGTCCGGCATGATGATATCCAGAATAACCAGATCAAAGACTTGATCCGCTAATATTTTTAAGCACCTTGCGCCATTCTCGGTCAATGCTACTTTGTAGCCATTGGCCATTAACAGGTTACCCAAGGATTTTCTTATTTTTTCTTCATTATCACATATCAAGATCTTGTGCGGCGATAGCATCTTTGTTCTCCTTTCCGAATCAGATCGAGCGAGATCTGCCGGATCTGTTTTTTATCGGCACAGATTTCTTCAACATCAATCTGGGGTTATGGGTCTGTCCGGAAATTTATCCGCCTGCATAGGAAATAGTAAAATGCCTTAATCTTTATTTATGTAATTTTTTATATTAAATCCAGCAAGTTGGTATGGTCAAGTAAAATGGATGTCCGGTTCCGAGGCTTAAGCTAGGTGAAATTCCCTTAAAAAACCATTGGATTTTTGTAAACAGAATCATAGATGAGCTTTGGACATTATTGTAGTATATTAAAAAAATGATGGATTTTGCTTCTATAATTCAGAGATTAGCAATACTTACACCACCCATACTTCTAGCTGTGACTGTGCATGAGATGGCTCACGGCTGGGTGGCTTACCGTCTTGGCGATCCCACTGCAAAGCTTATGGGACGATTCAGCCTGAACCCCGTCCGTCATCTTGATCCTATTGGTACCATAGTATTTTTTCTCACTCAAACCATAGGTTGGGCAAAGCCGGTACCGGTAAATCCCAGTTATTTCAAGAATCCCAGGAATGATATGGTCTGGGTTGCACTGGCGGGTCCCGGGGCCAATATATTACTGGCAGTGTTGAGTGCTGTCTTGTTGAGACAGGTATTAGGGTCATTCTGGGAGACGTCAGGTTTTTTTGTGCGTCCTCTCCTATATATGGCATATGTAAGCGTGCAGATTAATATAGGGCTCGCGGTGTTCAACCTTCTCCCTATACCTCCTCTTGACGGTAGCAAAGTACTTATGGGTATACTTCCCCCCACCTTGGCCAGCTCTTTTGAGAGTTACGAGCGCTATGGTTTTTTGCTGATTCTGGTGCTTGTCTTTACAGGAGTGACCGGCCGCATTATTGTCCCGCTGATCCTCTATATGAATAAACTCCTATTAGGAACTGTACTTTGAAATGAGCGTTTATGAGTGAACAGGCAAAACAGCGAATAGTAAGTGGCATGAGGCCCTCCGGCAAACTGCATCTGGGACACCTGCATGGTGTGCTCGATAACTGGAAGCGTCTTCAAGATACATATGAGTGCTTTTTTCTGGTGGCTGACTGGCATGCCTTGACCACGGGTTACGAAACCCCAAAAGAAATTCCGGCAAACATGGATGAGATGATTCTTGACTGGCTGGCTGTTGGGATAGACCCGGGCAGGGCGACACTGTTTGTTCAGTCAGAAGTCAAGGAGCATACAGAACTTCATCTCATGCTTTCCATGATTACACCTGTTTCATGGCTGGAACGTAATCCTACCTATAAGGAACAACAGCTTTATCTGAAAGAAAAAGACCTCTCAACCTTTGGTTTTCTGGGCTATCCGGTACTTCAGGCTGCGGACATACTGCTTTATAAAGGTCAAAAGGTGC
>CAZPDU010000173.1:0-3024 GCA_964585405.1 uncultured Thermodesulfobacteriaceae bacterium
GCCAGAAGCTGGATCGCAACCTTGGTGGAATAAAGGATATGGGCACGCTGCCATCTGCTGTTTTTGTTGTTGACTCCAGACAGGAGCAGATCGCGGTAAAGGAAGCCAATAAACTGGGGATTCCGGTAATCGCCATAGTAGATACCAACTGTGATCCTGATGGTATAGATTATATTATTCCGGGCAATGATGATGCCATCAGGGCCATACGTCTCATTTCATCTTTAATGGCCAGTGCATCCTTGGAAGGTGTGGAAAAATTTGCCGAGGTCCAGCAGGCGGCTTCTGATAAAAAATCTCAAGAGGCAATGGCAGGCGATGACACCTCAGTTGAGGGAGAAGCAGCAGTTAGCGAAGTTGCTGCAGGCGAAGATGCCAATTTTGAGGTAAGTGCCTGACAATAGATCATAGACATGGATAATGGTCTGTGGTTACGGCTATCCGTTTGATTTGATATGTCGCCCGTGACCTTTGACCATTGACCTTTTAGAATAGATTTGGAGGATGGAAATAATGACTCAAATTACTGCTGCAATGGTCAAGGAACTCAGAGAGCGGACCAAGGCAGGTATGATGGACTGCAAGAAGGCACTTCAGGAGTGCGACGGGGATATGGAGAAAAGCTCTGACTGGTTGAGGCAGAAGGGGCTTTCGGTTGCGGCAAAGAGGGCCGGGAGGTCAACCTCTGAAGGCGCTGTACAGTGTTATATTCATGCTGGTAACAAGCTTGGTGTTTTGGTCGAGGTGGATTGTGAGACGGATTTCGTGGCAAAGACAGATCAGTTTATCGGATTTGCAAGAGACGTGGCCATGCATATTGCAGCCACCAATCCTGTCTGCATAAGGCGTGAAGATACTCCTTCGGATCTTGTAGATAAGGAGAAAGAAATTCTTCATAAACAGGCGGAGGAGTCCGGCAAGCCGGCTAACATAATCGAAAAGATCGTTGAAGGTCGCATTGAAAAATTCTACAAGGAAGTATGCCTGCTTGAACAGCCTTTTGTCAAGGATCCGGATATCACTGTCCAGGACCTTTTAAATGAACTCATTGCCAAAACGGGTGAGAATATCAGCATCAGGCGCTTTGTTCGTTTCCAGGTCGGGGTAGAGGCTTAATAATGGCGGGAGCCGCTCAGGGATCAAGGGGCCATAGACGCATTTTGCTGAAGCTCAGCGGTGAGGCACTGCTGGGGGATATGCCCTATGGGATATCCCCGGTAGTCGTGGATCTCCTTGCCCGAGAAATTGTCAGGGTTCATGGACTGGGCGTTGAAATCGGATTGGTTGTAGGGGGAGGTAATATATTCAGGGGGGTCGCCGGCTCTGCCCAGGGGATGGACAGGACGGCCGCCGATCAGATGGGCATGCTTGCAACGGTTATGAATTCTCTGGCCCTTCAGGATTCATTAAACAGGCACGGTGTCCAGGTAAGGGTGCTGTCAGCTATAGAGGTAGGGCAAGTTGCAGAGCCATTCATAAGGGGAAGGGCCCTCAACCATTTGAAGAAGGGTCGGATAGTTATATTTGCCGCAGGGACGGGAAATCCATTCTTTACTACCGATACCGCAGCGGCCCTCAGGGCCCTCGAGATAAATGCCGATGTCCTTTTCAAGGCCACTAGGGTGGATGGTGTTTATGACAAGGACCCGGAGGTCGCTCCTGATGCAAAGAGATATGAGAGCCTGACCTATCAGGACGTTCTGGAAAAGGGTCTTAAAGTTATGGATGCCGCTGCCATATCTCTCGCCAGGGACGCAGGTCTTCCTGTGATTGTCTTTAGTTTGCAGATCCCTGGGAATATAGAGCGGGCCGTGAAAGGTGAAAGTGTCGGCACACGGATCGGAGGAGGTGACGGAAAATGAAAAAAGCATGGATCCAAGAGGCGGGTGATAAGATGGAAAAGGCCATTGATGCCTTTGAGCGGGATCTTGCTCGAATACGGACCGGAAGGGCTTCCGCCGCCCTGCTGCAGGGAATTAACGTCGATTACTATGGTACATTTATGCCGCTTAATCAGGTGGCTTCCATTGCTGTACCGGAGAGCCGCCTTTTGTCCATACAGCCATGGGATATCAATATCCTGAAAGACATAGAAAAGGCCATTCTAAAATCCGATCTTGGTCTCAACCCCTCCAATGACGGCAAGATTATCAGGGTCAATGTACCTCCCTTGACAGAGGAACGCAGAAAGGAACTGGTCAAAGTAGTAAAAAAGATGGCTGAAGACTGCAGGGTGGCGATAAGGAATATACGAAGGGAGGTCATTGAATTTTTGAAGAGCCGGAAAAAGGCCAAGGAGATCTCAGAGGATGATCTCTTCAGGCTCCAGGATGAAGTACAGAAGATAACTGACGATCATATCATGAAGATAGAGGGGATTATTTCTGACAAGGAGAAAGAGATACTGGAGTTTTGATAAAAAGAATAGCGAAATCACCAGAACTCATTCGGCTCCCCAGACACATTGCCATCATTATGGATGGCAACGGCAGGTGGGCCAAACGTAGAGGATTTCCCAGGATCATGGGCCACCGGCAGGGAGTAAAGGCCGTTCGTTCTACAGTCCGTCTATGCAGAGAGTTAAATATAGAAGTTTTGACTTTGTATGCATTTTCACAGGAGAATTGGGGTCGTCCAAAAGAAGAAATAAATGCTTTAATGGACCTCCTGTATGATTATCTGAAGAGCGAGCTTGATGATATGCTCGGAAATCAGATCTCTCTGCGGGCTGCCGGACAGATCGAAAACCTTCCCGAACGGGTCAGGACCTGTCTTCTGGATACCATTGAGAAGACCTCATCCAATACCGCTATGGTTCTGAATCTTGCCTTAAGCTATGGGGGAAGGGCCGAGATAGTAGGGGCAGCCAGAAGCCTTGCGCACCAATGTATTTCGGGGACCCTTAGTCCGGAAGCAATAGACGAATCAATATTTGCCTCAAATCTTTATACATCCGGCCTTCCTGATCCAGACCTTCTTATTCGCACAAGCGGAGAAAACAGGCTCAGCAACTTTCTGCTTTTT
>CAZPDU010000174.1:0-3386 GCA_964585405.1 uncultured Thermodesulfobacteriaceae bacterium
CAAGACCCGGGGTGAGCCCCTCGATCCGCGAATCGTAAAGTTTAGTTGAAGCAACGCCCGCTGCAGACAGGTTCGTAGCCACATTTTCCTTGGCGGACCAGCTACCGGGATACTCGTAATATTTCCCGTCATCGGCCTGGTACCCAGGCACAACGAGCAAGGCCTCATCAAACCAGGATGCTTTATAGGCCTTGAACTCGTAGCTGATGACCTTGTTCACGTACGTCGTCACCTCTGCCTCGGTGGAGGCAGGAATCCGGCCCACTGCCACATCTGGATAAAGGTCCATGCCATCGAGGTTAATCGATGCCAGCGTGGACCCCGGAGTCCAGCTCCCTGCCTGCATCTCGCAGAATATCCCGTCGCCGTCGCCGTCCCAGTCGTCAAAGGTCGTCCCCGATGAATCATATAAATCGGCGTAATACAGGTCGGCCGGGGCATACCCGTCTCCCCAGTGGGTGGGGTCGTAGATCATGCAGTAGCGGACGGGAAAACGATCCACGTCCCCCACCAGCATCACGTATCTGATGTTGCAGCCCTGTCGGAATGCGGCAATAGCCTTCTTGATCCGCTCCGGATCATCCCTCCCCTGGTCGGCGAAACGCTCCACCAGGTCCTGCCAGCTGTAGATCCTGGTGGGGACGTCCGTGTAGTCCTTGTGGGTCTTCAGGGGGACAAGTTCGTCAAGAAAATCCTCATGGGCGATGACCAGGAGATCAAAGGGAACAAGAAACTCATATATCCCTGAGATTTCCGGTATCCCGGCCACCGGACCTATCGGAAGCGGCGACCAGGGCAGAAAGGTGTAGTCTTGAAGCGCCGGCGCCGGTGGTTCCAGTATACCGCCCGGAGGAGTAGGAGAAAAAAATTCCAGGTCGAGGGCCGCTGGAGGAACATACGGCCGGACGAAATCGAAATTCGTGGGCGGAATCACCACTGGATTGTCGAGGATTGGATCCGCGACGAATGGGTTTTCCACAAGCGTGTCGGCCGCATAGGGGGCCTGATGGACGAATCCGCCCGAAAATAACCAAAGCCCGACAAAAAGGAACAGAACCAGCACAAGTCTCCTGTGAAGCATGATCTCCTCCTTGCGATGAGTTGACAGAAAATCGCTTTTTGCTATTTGGACTGAAACGGTACTCTCATCATCACACGCTAATTTCTATAGCACCATTACAAGCTGGCAGTCAAGGAACTCTCAATGTGTCGTGAAAAAAGTTGAAGTCATGACAATTGCCCCATTTATTCAAGGCTAACCCTGAATTCACCGGCAGTTGCACGAATGGTTCGTTTAACACTTATCTTTCACGGTTTGTAAATTCGGTGTTATCGGAGGCGATTGCCGTCCGGTGGAATGCCGTGTTCGAATGTAATAACCATGAAGGAGTTTTTCTTTAAGACGTTCTCCCCCCAGCGCTATGCATAAACGTCTTAACTCACTTGTTTTTTTTAACCTCATGGTGATGGAATGCGGAGACATGTCAATCTTCATCGGCAATGCTCTCTAAGTTTTTGATATCATCCTGGTCTTGTCCGCTTAGTCTCATAGATTTCAGCTTTATTAGACCCTTGGGAGATACAACAGGTAAATTTCCTTTGTCCCAGGTTATATTTTTTTTTGATTCCCATACATCCTTTAATGCAGGCGTCAACAGTAGCATATCTAGCATTAAAGGCTCCTGAGTGTCAGGTGAAATCTTTGTCAATCGATAAATCTGAATCGCCCCTTTACTGAATTTCATCAGGCCCGCATCAAATGTAAATCCAAGTCTGTTGGCGACTGCTTTTGCTTTTTCCAGTGTTTCAGGCTCTATCAATATGTCAATATCCAGGGTGGCTCTTGAAAATGTATAAACGGCCATAGCCAATCCACCACATAAAGCATATTCAATATTTTCTTTTTTGAACTCAGCTACGAGTTGTGAAAATTCTTCAAATAATTCCATATGTTTTTATTTGAACTCATAGGACAGCAACCGGAGCCAGCCTCTGATGACGCTCAATTTATCTCCGCGCGTAACAGCTGGATTCAGTTCGCTACAACGTCTGGTTTACGCCCTGCATGGGCGTGATCTTACGGGGGTGCAGGCCCCTGTATGTGAACCCTGGTACTGTCGAGATGACAGAACCATAAATACCAGCCGAAGGCAAGTAAGATCGATTAAGATCTCGTCTGGAGAAAGCCGGTGTAGAAAACTATGAGCCGACCAACAGAAATGTCATGCAAGGCCCTGTTTCAGGGCAAGGCAGCACCTGTATGCGTACGGATGCATAGTAAGGTAACTTGACAAAGTCCCGGGTTTGGAAAGAATTGGTAAATGCCGCGGTGGTGCAACAAAAGATCACGTCTTTAATTTCTCAAGCGATTGGTGTCTCACTTACATTGACACAGAGGGCACTCCTCAAAAAAACTATACCACAAAAATCAGTTGGAACATTGACAGCGTTCTTTTTCGTATGCACGATGGATATAGCTGTACTTTGCTCACGATATGTAGAATAACAGTATGTAAAGATGAATCTTTTGCATTAATGGCTGTTGATAGTGGCAATGCCAGTGAATGAACAGATAAAAGGGGTGGCCAAGATATTTAAGATATCAATCACGAAACCATATTTGATAAGAAAGATACAGTTTCATTGTTTTGAACTATTTATTTAGCCATATAGAAAATGAGACATATAGGGATGAATAAGCCCCTGATCGGAAAGCGTATTCTGGTTCCCCCAGCCAGGCCTGAGGCCAATCCTCTACTTCGCATCCTGGAAAGAAAGGGGGCAGAAGTGCTGGAGTTTCCTGTTCTCAGGACCGCCCCGCCTGCTGATTATGGCCCCTTAGATGAAGCCATTAGGCAGCTAGGGGAGTTTGACTGGATAATCTTTTCTGGCAGCAACTGCGTGGCCAATCTCTTTGAGCGCTTGAATAAAATGGGCCTTGGCAAGGCGGCCCTTATCAAACCCAGGATTGGAGCAATTGGGTCTGGGGCGTTATCAGCCCTTAAGAAGTTCGGGGTTGAGGTTGACTATGTTCCTGCGCGGCACACGGCAAATGATGTCATTGCCGGACTCAATGACATCTCCAGCCTTAAGTTCCTGCTTGTCAGGGTGGAAGGAGCATCCCGAAACCTCCCCGAAGGATTAAAGGACCTGGGCGCCAGGGTAACCGAGGTAGCCGGTTATCGGATGCTGATTGAGGCCAGTGTGGAAATGGCGGAGGAGGTTTTTGGACGCAGACTGGATATTCTTGCCCTGGCCAATCCCAGCACGGTTCGGTTTCTGGCCAAGGCAGCGGATGAACTGGGCCTTGACCTCCAGGAATCCTTAAACGGAGTGGCCATCGCCGCCGTCGGCCCTGCCACGGCTGAGGCGGCCGGCAGCCACGT
>CAZPDU010000175.1:0-8352 GCA_964585405.1 uncultured Thermodesulfobacteriaceae bacterium
GTTCGGGCGGCATAGGTGGAAGTCCCCGAGTATATAACTCTCCGGCTGATAAGTCGGGAATCTGTTCTAATTTGCTGGAGTCCATGTCGGCTTTCTTGACCAGCAAATCCGGATGCATCCTTGCTATTACCAGATTTTCATTCTTAGTTGTTTCCTCTTGCGACAATTTTTGAGGAACTTTCTGCCCGTCCTTGATTTCAGATTCTGCCTTCACTGATTCTGGGACATTCATGATTTGTTTTACTGCTTGAGTTGTAAAATCTTCGATTCTGGGCGGCACTTCATTAAGAGATAAGGGAGAAAAGATAAGAGAATATAGTGGAGACTCGGAATCTACCTGCAACATGTTCATGTCTATTGTTATATGCTCCCCTTCTGAGATCAGCTTACCGGTGATAAAATAGTCCACTTTTAACTTACCGGCCATCTCTCTTATATCTGGAAAGGAGATAGCCCCCTGTTTCTTGCCGGTTATATCCCGGATCTCAAATGAATCCATAACGGACATGCCTTCGGAGGCCATATTGGCCAAACTGCTGCTCAAAACCTCTTCTATAGCATGACCAACAAAAGAAAATTGACCTGCGGAACTGATATCAAAAGGAAGCACTGCGACCTTGACTTCACGTTGAGCGGCCTCGAGACTTATTATGGGGCAAATAATAAAAGCAATAAATAGACCAGGCACTGCCCGAAATATCCTTTGAATAATATTTTTCATCACGTTTATTTAGTCCTTTGTGAAAAACAAAAAACCTGAATCAGTCTCTTATTGTATAGGCTTGCTCACGCCCTGTTTCCCTAGCTCATGGTTTGGTGCCATGAGATTCTGTCTCTTCATCTTTTCAATCAGGGTGGTTCTGTTCATCCGCAACAACTTGGCAGCCCTGTTCTTTACCCAGCCTGTTTGTTCCAAGGCCTGAAGGATTAAAGTCTTCTCAAGATTTATCACGGCGGAACTGAGAGAAAGCCCATCTGTAGGCAGGACACCCATGGACGGATCTCCTCCTGCAGGCTTTCCGGATGCCTTTAAAATCCTGCCTGGAATATCTTTAACCGTCAACACAGGCCCGTCAGCAAGTATCACCATGCGCTCTATTGTATTTTCGAGTTCTCTCACATTGCCCGGCCAGTCATAGCTTTCCAGATATCTAATTACATCCTTTTCTATACCTTCCACGCGTATTTTTTTACCGGAACAGAATTTCAGCAAGAAATGCTGAATTAATAAGGGAATATCCTCAGGGCGTTCCTTTAATGGAGGTATATGTATGGGTACCACATTCAGACGATAGTATAAATCTTCTCTGAAACTACCGTTATTAACCGCCCTTTCAAGATCCACGTTGGTGGCCGCAATTATCCTGACATCGACATGTATGGTCTTGGTCCCGCCAACCCTTTCAAACTGCCGTTCCTGCAGAAAACGCAAGAGCTTGACCTGAAGAACCGGGCTCATATCTCCAATTTCATCTAAAAAGACCGTCCCTTTATTTGCAAGCTCAAACCGACCTACCCTGGTACTGAGTGCATGGGTAAAGGCCCCTTTTTCATGACCAAAGAGTTCGCTTTCCAAAAGTTCTGTGGGAATAGCAGCACAATTCACCGGCACGAATGGTTTATCCTTACGTTCACTGTTGTAATGTATTGCATGAACAATAAGCTCTTTCCCTGTGCCTGATTCTCCGGTAATCAAGACCGTGCTGTCTACTTTGGCAACTTTCCCCACCAGGTCAAAGACCTCCTGCATTGCCTTGCTGACACCGACTATGCTTTCAAAACCATGGATATCTCGCAGTTCCTGTTTGAATAAACGATTCTCCCTCTTGAGTTCTCTGAATTCAAGAGCCTTTTCTACTATGAGAATGACCTCTCCCAGCTTGACGGGCTTGGTAAGGTAATCAAAGGCCCCTTGACGCATGGCCTCTACAGCCCCCTGTATGGTCCCAAAACCAGTCATAATTACACAGATGGTCTCCGGGGAATACTCTTTAAGAAAGTACAGTACATCCATTCCATTCTTGATAGGCATATAGAGGTCTGTAATAACTAAATCGAAAAAATTCCTGCCGCATTTATCTATTGCCTCTTGGCCGTTACAAGCCACATCTATATTAAAGCCGTCACGTTTTAAGATTTCAGATATGCTTAATCGAATTTCAGGGGCATCGTCTACCACTAGTATTGATTCGTTCCGCATCTTATTCTTTCCTATCTGTCCTGCGTGGTTAAGGAAATCTCTAAACAATTAAGGATTGTACTTTTATTATAAAAATAGAAAAGGTCTAAAGATCTCCTGCATCTCAAAATAATCCTTACACAGGATTCGCGATCTATAAAAATTTTAATAATCGCTGGAGCTGACAAAGAAACACCATCCTCCCTTTGTTTGAATTGGTGGACTATTTTTAACAAATAATTCAATTGAAATTACATAACTCAGTGATAAATGTCAATTTTTTGTGACATTTTTTTGACGTTTTATAATGCCAGCGACTAATTGGTATTCCATTTCAAAAAAGCTGGTATGATAGATCAAAATCTGATGAATATAGTACAAAAAAATTCTTATCTTCAGGTTTACGCCAGTGTCGTTAGGATGAGGCGAATATAAATCTTCATAATTTTTAATATTATATGGAACATGTTTGAATGGATCAAAACACGACTCAATGAGATTTGCAGCCCGGCCCTGGACTGGATCCAGATTGAGGTAACAACCTATTGCAATGGCTCCTGTATTTATTGTCCCCATACCTTAATGAGGCATAGTTGGACACAAAAACACATGTCAATGGGGCTTTTCCGTAAGTTGGTTCCTTTTCTCGAATATACGGATTTGGTTTATCTGCAGGGGTGGGGAGAACCCCTACTTAATGACCAGCTGTTTGACATGCTCCGAATTTGTAAGAATCAGGGAAAACGCACCGGTTTTACAACAAATGGCATGCTTCTGACCGAAGATATGTCTCGAAGGTTGATTGATTTGGATTTAGACATCATAGGTATTAGCCTTGCTGGCACCAGTGACGAAACCCACGACCAAATCCGCAAAGGGACTCATTTCGGCAAGATCATTTCTCAGATTGAAACACTGTGCAAAATTAAGTCTGAAAAAAATGCCAGGCATCCAGACGTCCATCTTGCATATCTAATGACAAAATCTAACTTTAATGAACTCAAAGAGATTCTCCCGCTTGCAAAAAGGGTTGAGGCAAAACAGGTGGTAGCCAGCAATCTGACTCTTATCGTTGATCCGAAACTCTCGGCAGAAGCCATTTATAATGACACTGTGCATACTGATTACTACCGCGAGAGATTGTATGAGATCAGAGATAAAGCCGCCTGTGAAGACATCATCTTTGATTATCACGGTCCCTGTCTTGACTATGCCTTTATTCACTGCCGTGAAAACGTCCACCGTGCGTGCTTCATTAATGTTGAAGGCGAAGTGACGCCATGCGTTTTGACCAATCCCGTGCTCTCATCGTATTACATATTTAATGATGAATTCCTCCCGCTGACAGGAATGTCTTTTGGCAACATATGGAGCGAAAGCCTGACCCAGATCTGGAATAAAGAGGAATACACCAGATTCAGGGCCCTCTTTGATCCTGAGATAAAAAGAGAATCCGAGCAAATTCGGTCAGAGATGCCTCAACGCTGCTTAAAATGTTATAAAAGGCTGGGAGTTTGATGGAAGGCAGATAACGAACAATTCAGTCGGCATTTGCACATTGTGTTAAATCGAACACGTCGGATCATAAAACATCTTTGCCCTCGAATTGCCATAAAACTTGAATAAACTGGCCTGGAAATATCTCATGCTGCTTTAGAAACTGTTATTTGACAGGATGCTGGAGAGATAGGTTTGGATGCCTGATCAGAGGAATGAAAAATGTGCAAGTTACTCTATCTATTTTGCCCCAAGGACATAACCTGCGAAAACGTAAGCATAGCCAAAAAGGATAAAAGTCAAAAAAAATCCAGCAATGATTGGAGTTAAATCTCGTCTTTTGAACTGACTGAAATCCACACCCGCCCCGATTCCCACAAAGCAAAAAGCAAAGAGCCATTTATACATATTCGTCATCGTATCGACCATTTCGGGTGTAAAAAGATTTATAGACGCCATCGCTGAAAGGACCAAGAGACCCAGTACAAACTTGGGCAACTTGCTCCATAGAAGACCAGCTCGCACCTTTTCGCCGACAGGCAGCCCCTTCTTGGTGTAATAATAAACCAGGCCCAGAATTACTACAGGCATGAGGGCATTTCTCGCTGATTTAGTAATAGTGGCCACAGTGCCTGCAGTATCACTGAATGCGAAGCCAGTAGCAATGCATTGGGCGGTATTCGAAGGAGTAACTCCAGCAAGGTATCCTACGAAGGTATCATTCCAACCCAAGTAATGGCCCAGTAATGGAATACCTAACAGACACATCACATCAGTGAGGAGAGAAGCGCCTATAGCAATCAGCAATTCCTTGTTAGTGGCCTTTATCGCTGGCGCAGTAGCAATAATGGCGGAAACACCGCAGACGCCGATTCCAGTTCCCACTAAATTACCCACTCTGTGGCCCAACCGGAATTTGTTGGAAATATATCCGGCACCAAGTATCATGCCAGTGATTGAAATACTCACCATAAGCAAGGCACCGCTACCCACTTTCAGAATTTCCAGTATGTTAAGCCTGGCACCAATCAGAATAACACCGATGTACAAAAAAACCTTGGTAGAAAAAGCCACGCCTTCACCAAAGACTTCTCCCATTCGAAGTATGTTCCGTGCCAATATCCCTAATATGATCGCAATAATGACGTAATTTAAAGGAATATTCTTGCCCCATTTTGCATAAAAGACTCCTTCCAGATACCAGGCCACAAACCCCAAAACAACGCACAACAGCACCCCAGGCATAAGGGCCTTAAAATAACTCGTCCATCCGGCATACTTCTCAGGTGGGACCTTCGGCATTTCTACTTCCTGTCTACCAAGGAACAGACTTTATCAATCCAAACAGTACCATCAATGCCAAAATAAGACCTATGATGAAGGAGAACCAATCCTCTTCTATCCTAAAAGATGTTCTTCGATTGGTATCTGCCTTTCCATTATTACTATCTTGACTCAATTTCTTTTCTCTCTTTCGGAAAAGGCCGCTGTATCCTGCTTGACCATTTTTGGTTATCCCATCATTATATTAAGTGATACTACACATTTTTAATCCACTATCAGTTTTCATTTTTTCTGTCAACAGGATTTTCATCTCAAACTCAGGTCAGAATTCTTCCCGCCTAAATCCTCTTAGCCATCAACCAAGCGCCCATCCTGCCCACCTCGGCTCACCGAAAGGTGGCATAGTACTCACATAGCAAACATTAAAAAACCCGCAAAAATTGCAGAAATCACCAAAAAAATCATACATAAGGCTAGCAATAGGGATACAAAACTAAAAAAGAGCTACAGGCAAAAGTCTGTAACTCTTTGATTTTACTGGGGTGAGCGATGGGAATCGAACCCACAGCCTTCGGGGCCACAACCCGACGCTCTATCCGTTGAGCTACGCCCACCACTGATTTTTTGGTATATTACCATATATTCTTTGAATCTGCATACGCTCAATGTCCTCTGCAATCTACTTTTTTTGAAACCGATGGACTTCCCGTTAGAGGACTTAAAACTCGACTATTAAAATAAAATTCATGCATCGTCTTAAATCATTAAAACAATAAAATCTCAATCTCAGTCCAGTGAAATTGGGGTCGGGGTACGCCTCTCTCTTTTACGAAAAAGTATTCGAACAGGAGTGTACTTCAGGCCCAATTGTTCGCGAAACTGATTTGCCAGAAATCTTTCATATTGAGATGGTATAAAGTCAGGATAATTCGCAAATATCAGGAATGTTGGAGGTTTTGATGATATCTGTGTGGTATAGTATAGCCTCAGGTGGTGTCCCCTGGAGATGGGAGGAGTCCTTTTTGCCAATGTCTTTTGCAGGGCACTGTTGACTCCGCCTGTATTAATTAACTTATTAAAATCAACATATACATCGTCTACCAATGGCAAAATCCGGTTGACATATTTTCCGGTGAGTGCTGAGATATTTTGATGAGGAGAATATGGAATAAACCGTTTTGCCTGTTCAAGCTCCCTGGCTCTCAATTTTGCTAATCGCTGATCTTGCTGAAGCAGGTCCCACTTGTTGAACAGGGTAATACATGCCCGTCCGTATCTTTCTGTATAGCCGATCAAACGCTTATCCTGATCTGTAATTCCTTCTGAAATATCCATTACAATAAGGACAATATCACAGCCCTTTATAACATTAATAGCCTTAATTATACTGAATTTTTCTATTTTATTATTGACCCTGGCCTTTCGCCTTATACCTGCGGTATCAGTGAGCAGAATGTCCTTTCTGCCCGGTCGCTGAATAAGTGTATCTATGGAATCTCTGGTAGTACCTGGCAAATCCGTAACAATCATTCGAGGTTCGCCCACCATTCTGTTAAATAACGAAGATTTGCCGGTATTGGGTCTACCGATTAAGGCCACTTTTATTGGCTGGTCCTCATCCTGTATAGTATCCGAAGGCAAGCCTTCCAGGTTCGCCTTGGAGTCTTCCAAGGGCCAATCCATTTGCCTAAGGACATCAATTACTCTTGTTATCAGATAATCTGTTCTCTTCCCATGTTCCGCCGAGACTGGAATGATTTCGCTCACGCCCAATTCATAAAATTCGCTCAGATTGAGTTCAAGTGAGGGATTATCCACCTTGTTTATTACTATTAAATATGGTTTTTTATATGAACGCAGTTCATCGATAATTTCCCTATCCGCCAAAGTGAGGCCTTCTTTACCATCCAGAATTATCAAAAGCAGATCAGATTCTTCTACTGCCTTTAAACTTTGTTCACGGACAATTTGAGATATAGTGTTTGACCCAGATGATTTATCTATGCCACCAGTATCTATGAGTTGCATCGTAAGACCATCTTGTTTGAGTTCTGCGTATCGGAGGTCTCTGGTGAGTCCTGGTAGCGAATCTACCAGTGCATCTCTTGAGCGGGTAAGCCGGTTTAGAAGTGTAGATTTCCCCACATTTGGCCGTCCTATCAAGGCAACCTTCGGCATTATTTTTTTGTTTTTGGGCTTGGAATTCATGTTATTGTAACAAAACCAGGTTGTTTTAAACGGAGTCATCACCTGCGCAGTGAAAACCGCTGCTGAAATCTTTTCAGGTGTAAAAAAAAGACCGGGCAATCTGACTAATAATATATTGAATATAGTGCAAACAGCGAAATTTTCACTGATTATTATTTTATTGCTTTACAGAACTGTGCTTGACGATAGCCCAGGTAGTCATCTAATCTGTAAGAGATATTCAGATTTTTTGTGGCATTTCTTGCACCCTAAGTTTTTGTGGGGTTTGAACGAGGTAAAAATTATGTCCCAGAAACGTGTTTTAGTCCTTCTCGCCCCAGGCTTTGAGGAACTTGAGGCAGTAGCTGTTATTGATATTTTAAGAAGGGCTGAGCTAGATGTTGTATCCGCAGGTACGATCTTAGGACCAAATCATTTCTGCCCGCAATGTGGCCGTTTTGCCCGACAAGTTACTTGATGAGGTAAAAGGAGAGGTGTTTGATTTGATAGTTCTGCCGGGTGGTTTAGACGGAACGGAAAACCTTGCCAAAGACCAGAGGGTACTGAATATAATTCAGAATCAACTGGGTTCGGGCAGAGGAGTGGGGGCAATATGTGCTGCTCCGACGATTCTGGAACGCTATGACCTTGCCCACGGGAAAACCATCACATGTCATCCGACATGCAGAGCCGCAATAAAGAAGGCCAGGTTTTCAGAAGATCGTGTGGTCGGAGATGGTCTCCTTGTGACAAGTCAAGGTCCGGGTACGGCCATTGAGTTCGCCTTGAAGCTTGTTGAACTATTGCTGGGAAGAGACAAAATGCTTGATGTAAATAGTGGTGTATTAGCCCGAATTAATTAATGATTTTGCTTAGAAAACCGTTATGACAAGAAAACGCGAGTCCGAAAAGACCACAGATAAAATTCTTGACCTGCCGCCTCCAAATAATGAATCAGGAGGCCTGGTCCCCATTGGGCCCCTGGGACCTCTTCAACAATATCTTGCAGAGGTCAGCCGGTATCCCTTGCTGAGCCGAGAAGAAGAGGAGACCCTTACCAAGGAATACTATAAAACCAGAGATCCAAAGCTGGCTTCGAAGATCGTTACGGCAAACTTGAGGCTGGTAGTAAAAATAGCCTTGGATTTTCAGAAATTCTGGATGCAGAATTTTTCAGATTTAGTTCAGGAAGGAAATATTGGATT
>CAZPDU010000176.1:0-2269 GCA_964585405.1 uncultured Thermodesulfobacteriaceae bacterium
ACTATCCTATTGAAATCATTGGATTTTTTGGTGACCATTCGGGCATCATAAATTGATTTCGGATTTACCTCCTCAAAAAAGTGGGAAACTTCAGTACTATATAAACCCCTCCTTTAAGACCGCCTAGGATGTTTTTGATACCATGGGCAAGTCCTGCTACAGTTTCTCCCGTGGCAGCCAACCTTTCTGACTTTATCAATTCACGCTGTAGCCGCTTGATTTCCCTCAGATCGTGGAGAAAACCCACGCTGCCGATGACCTCACCCTTTTGATACAGAATAGTTCCTGAAAACTTAACCGGTATCTTGTCACCATTCTTTCCCACAACAAAGGTCTCTCGCCAGGCATGCAGGTCCTGCCTTGCTCGTTCTTTGCCATGCATACCTTGCATTATTTCTTCAACTGTCTCCGGTAGATAGAGACTGCTTATATCAAGTTTACCTATTACTTCATCTCTGGAATATCCAAATATTCTCTCATCTCCTTGATTAAAGACCATTATTTTCCCATGTTTATCAGTGCCTATTATACCGTCTATGGAATGTTGGATCAGCATGCTCGTAAAGGAATACCTGCGCCTTAACTCCTCTGTGGCTTGCTTTACCTTATCTTCCAGATTCTCAGTATACTCCTTGAGCAGCCTCCTTAAACGAAGCTTCTCCTTTGCCCGTTTTAAGGCAACTGTCAGGGCTTCGTCCACAATAGGCTTGGTGACAAAATCAGCGGCCTCAAGTTGTAGCGACTGAATAGCCACGTCCATATCGCCATGCCCTGTAACAACTATAACTTCGGTTTCAGGGCTTATTTCCTTAATCCTTTTCAATACCTCGATGCCGTCCATACCGGGCATCTTTATATCAGTTAAGACAATTGGGGGCGATTCTTTCTCAAATAACTCAAGACCGCTTTTGCCGTCCTCAGCCGTCAGCACCTCATAACCGTCATTTCTCAGCGACATTCCAACGATCTTCCTTGCCGGTTCTTCATCATCAATAAGTAAAAGCTTCAATCAATTACCCCGCTGTTAGAACATTATTTAGCATTTGAACATGGAGGAAATCTCAACAGGAATGTCGTTCCAGTCCCTACCTCACTATGTACATCGATAGTTCCATCATAATCTTTGACAATTCCATAGCTGATGGACAGGCCTAATCCCGTTCCCACCCCAACTTTTTTAGTAGTAAAGAATGGTTCAAATATCTTATCAAGTATATGTTCGGGGATACCCTTGCCTGTATCAGACACTGAAATAGCGACCTGTCCTTTATCTGAAAATGACTTTATTGTCACTTTACCACCTGTATCACCTTTTTCTTCAATGGCCTGTCGGGCATTGACAACCAGATTCAAAAGGACTTGCTCCAACTTATTACTATCTGCCATTATATGGGGCAGGTTATCATCAAGGTCCAGATCTATCTCTATATTACGTACTTTGAACTGTTGTCCCAATATCCCAAAGATATTTCTGATAGGCTCATTCACATCAAGCTCTGTCATCTCAACACCAATCCTTGAAAAATCCCTCATATGATTGATGATCGCCGATGCCCTATCCACCTGACCAACAATTTCTTCAGTCACGGTTCTTAATTCTTCATCCTCAATCTTTTGGCCCTTTTTGATCATCTTTGACAGAAAAGTAGCGCCCATTCTAATAACACTCAACGGTTGATTTAACTCGTGGGCTACGCCTGATGCCATCTCACCCACGGTGGACATCTTACTGGCCTGAATCAATTGGGTCCTTTTTTCTAATTTTTCTATCTCTTTTTCAGAAAAATCCAGTTTAGAGACCATATGTTTAAAGGAATCTGCCAACTGGACCATCTCATCACCCACATGAGATTTATATACTTTGCATTCACGACACTCGTCCAGCTTTTCCGGAAAGCTCCCTGACGGCTGACCAAAACAGAGTGTTCCGTCTATGTACCAGCACATAGTCGCAGTATTCCCATACGCGGGGCAGTCGGTTTTTGTACATTTTTCTATCTCCCAGCACCTGACCTCCCGACCAAAATCAAGATCAAATTTTGTTTTCCCGCGGCTGATTTCATCGGATAATCGTGTAAGAAAAGAGAGAGGTCTGGTAACGAGTTTGGATAAGAAAATGAATAAAAAAACACCCACAATAATAACAGAAGCCAAGCCCCAGACAACTTCACTATTACGCATTTCTGTTACTCGTTCCTCTACCGGATCCCAACTAATTCCTACGGTTAAAACCCCCAATATTTCATTGTCACTTCCATGACATTTATAG
>CAZPDU010000177.1:0-6850 GCA_964585405.1 uncultured Thermodesulfobacteriaceae bacterium
CGTATATATATGGCGGTCACCGTCAGGCTGCTGTGGATCAACGGTTGAATCAGGCATGGGGGCTTCATCGAAAATGTATCCCACCCTGAAGGTATAATGGTCAGACATCCTGTATTTAACCCCGAATCTGTAAGCAAAAACATCTTCCCATTTCTTGGGTTGAATAGATGAATACTGCCCGTTTACCGGATATTTGAACTTGATTTTTAATTCATCATAAGTAGACCAGCCTGTCCAAGTAACATCAAATTCCAAGGTCCACTTGGTGTCCGGCTTAAAGGATACCCCTGCGGTAAGTGAGGGAGGAAGGTCCAGGTCGCCTTCACCTTTTGTATCCGGAAAAACGCTTTTTAACGGATCAGGAACGTCGAATTTCGCCTCTCCATGATCAAAGCTCAATTTTATTTCACTCCTGTAAGACATACCCAACTGCCAGGAATCATTCAAGTGGTACAAAAAACCAAGATTATAACCATAACCCCACGCATCGTCAGTAAGTTTCGACTCGCCGTCAGGATAAGGCATAAGTGGAAGTTTCTTTTTGAGTTCAAGGTCGGCCCACAGGACATTTAATCCCGCGGAAACAGCCAGGTCCCCTTTTTTGAAGGCCAGGTTGGGATTCATGTTAAATGTCTGTAAACTGGAGTAGGTACCGAGATAGCGTCCTTCCCAATCTCCATTCCATACTGTCGAAAGTCCAAAAGGAGAAAAGACCCCGAGTCCAAAATAGATTTGAGGTGATATCTGTTGGGTCAGATACGCATACGGCGGTGTATGTATCCTGGCGACTGTTACCTCATCCTGGTTGTCCAGGCCGTCATATGTGAGCCTGGGCGCTATAAATGTCGATCCGAGATACGCATGTTTCCCATCGAGTTGCACTATGCCTGCCGGATTAAAAAATAATGCCGAGGGGTCATCTGCCTGCGCCACGAAGGCATTCCCCTGACCCATGGCACCGGTTCCTTGCTGTAGTATTGAAAAGCCAGCACTGTGGGAAATACCTGCTGAAACAGCTAAAAGAAATATAAGAAATTTAATAGTTACCAGTCTTTTATACATTAAACAAACTCCTCATGAATTGTCAAAATGCTTGACTGAGTCATTTAATAATTGATTTCTCTGAAAGATATGATCTTTAATGTTGCACGAGATATGAAAGCCTAAATGAAAAACGTAATGTCTGATATTCATGCCGCTTCGGCTACCTCTAAGCTGAGTTTCTGTCTCCATTCCTGTTTTACAAATAACCTGTTACAGAAGGCACTTTCATATATTTATAAATTCGCCACTTTCCCCCAAGGACATTAGAGATTTATATTTTCCTTAACAGCCGAATTGAGTCAAGTCTTTTTATCTTTCTCTTTTTGATTCCCTCTTGTGTCCCAGTCGATAAACCGTGTGTATTACACTGCCCGTTATGAAATCTGCCAAGATAGGATTCTCAACCTCAAGCACTCTTTGCACGCCTGTCTCAAACCATTAGCAGCTTTGAAGACCTCCGCTGAATTTAGAGATATACCATGGCGGACTACGATAAAACTGTTGCAGCCCGAGGCGGAATTCAGCCTAAATGCCTTGAATTATAGATTGGCGATACAGGGAAAAGGCCGCATTATTTATGGTGAAATTGTATCTTGACAGTGGAGTCCATTTTCTTTTAATTTTCTAGCGATTGATATCTGAACGATACCCACGGATTTGAGGACAAAACCCCCAGGCGATAATCGACTACCCGCACCAAATAGCCAAGGTCTGAATTCCCTTTACCTTTATTTAAATGAGATAATGAGGAATTTTACCTTTGAAAATCAAATTTTGTAAAAGGCCAAACAAGGATTTAGAGACAAAACAGGAATGAATCAATGAATATACAGGAAATTACTCAAAGGGTCGAAAAAGAAAGCCTAATTCTCCGGCAGATACTGGGCGAAATAGAAAGGGTCGTAGTAGGTCAGAGAAACCTCATGGAAAGGATGTTAATAGGGCTCTTGTGTAATGGCCACTTGCTCTTGGAAGGCCTCCCGGGTCTGGCCAAGACAACGGCCGTCAAAACACTGGCAGCGACTATTCGAACAACATTTCAAAGAATCCAGTTTACCCCTGACCTGCTGCCTGCTGACATCCTAGGAACTCAGATCTACCGGCCTGACAGTGCCTCTTTTGAAATAAAAAAAGGCCCTATATTCCATAACATTATCCTGGCAGATGAGATCAATCGGGCACCGGCCAAGGTGCAAAGCGCCCTCCTCGAGGCCATGCAGGAACAGCAGGTAACCATCGGGGAGACCACCTTTCCGCTTAAAAGCCCCTTTCTGGTCCTTGCCACACAAAACCCCATTGAACAAGAGGGTACCTATCCCCTCCCTGAAGCCCAGATTGACCGCTTTATGCTAAAAATCAAGGTAGGTTATCCTTCGGCTGAGGAAGAAAAAGAAATAATGCAGCGGGTTAACAGGAGGCCTGTGGAAGAACCTAATGGAGTGGTTGGCATGTCACAAATTGAAGCTGCCAGGGAGACCATGCGGTCGATCCACATGGAAGAAAAAATTTTCGACTACATCGTGCGCATTTCTATGGCCACTCGTAACCCTGAAGATTATGGTCTGGAACTGGGGCCGATGATCAGCTACGGTGCCTCACCCAGGGCCTCAATATGCCTTGGGCAGGCATCGGTCGCCCATGCATTCCTGAACGGCCGTGGTTACGTGACACCTCAAGATGTCAAATCCATGGCGCCTGATGTGCTTCGGCACCGGATCATCCTCAGCTATGAGGCGGAAGCTGAGGGAAAGAGCACTGATGACCTGATAAAGATTTTGCTGGAGCGCATAGAGGTCCCTTGAGATGATCCCGGAAGAAATCTTAAAAAAGATCCAAAGATTTCATTTCAAGACCAGGTACATGGCCAGTGACATATTTGCAGGCCAGTATGAAAGTGCTTTTAAAGGCCGTGGGATAGAGTTTGCCGAGGTAAGGGAATATCAGCCAGGTGACGATATACGGACCATCGACTGGAACGTCTCCGCCCGCTTCGGCCATCCTTTTGTAAAGGTCTTTCATGAGGAGAGAGAACTTACTATCATATTGCTGTTAGATCTTTCAGGCTCTCACCTGTTCGGGACCAGGAAAGAATTCAAAAGAGAACTCTTGGCCACTGTCGCTGGAATGATAGCCTTTCTGGCCATACGGACTAATGACAAAGTCGGTGCCATTCTTTTCAGCTCCAAGGTGGAAAAATTTATTCCGCCCCAGAAAGGTCCATCCCATGTATGGAGGCTTATTAAAGAGATATTTACATATAAACCGCAAGACCTGACCACCAACCTGGAGAATGTTCTCATATATTTAAACCGGGTCATGCGGCGTCATGCGATTGTGTTTTTGGTATCTGATTGCATGGATACAGGCTTTGAAAAATACTTTAGAATTACTGCAAAAAAACATGACCTTACAATCATTCGACTTTGTGACCCTGCGGAAAAAGAGCTGCCCAATGTCGGCTTTGCTACATTCAGGGATCCAGAGACCGGGCAGGTGGCATTGTTCAATACAAGAAGCAGGGAACTGAGAAAAAAATGGCTGAATTACAGAAAAGGAGAGGATGCTAAATTGTACAATCTGATCAAAAAGCTAGGGGTTGCTCTGGTGGACCTGTCTACAGATGGTCCGGTAGTCGAACCTTTGGCGCGCCTCTTTGATACAAGGAGCAGACGATCGTAAAAACTATTCAACGCAGAAAAAACGGGGATTCTTAAATATCAGCATTCTGCGTTGAGCAGTCTTTTCGGATAAATGAGAAATATTTTTAAGATTATCTATCCCTTGATTGCTGTAATGTGGTCCTGCATTATCCAGCCTGGCACCTTGTGGTCCAAGGATGACATTCAGAACTCCGGTCCCGGATTGAGCGCAACTATTGAAGAGGATTCGGCCAGGGTTGGAGACATTGTGGAAATCCGCTTCGAGTATAGGCTGCCTGAAGGGGCAAATCTTCCGCAGGAGACAAAAATCAAAGGCATCGAAGGCTTAACCCCTGTAGATCGCCATTCAGAGCCTGGCCTGATCAGGATTCGATTCCTGGTAGATACCCTGGATGTATGGAAGACAGAAACGCTCTCTCTCAGCTATATTGATAAAAATGGTAACAATAAGTTACTTGCCGCTGATCCGGTCTCTTTGACCGTAACTTCCAACCTGGGTGATAGACCTGCAGAGGCGGAGCTGAAGCCTATTCAGGACATTATCCCGACAAGTCCAATATGGTTAAAGTACCTTCCGTGGGCAGCCGAAGTGCTTGGTACCTTGCTAATAATATCTGCACTGTTCTGGTGGTACGAAAGGGGCCGCAAGGGAAAAGCGCCGGTCATTACCCCTATCCCTGCCCACATCAGGGCAAAAAAAGAAATCGAGGAACTGGAGGCCCGAAGACTATTTGAAAAAGGAAACGTCAAGAATTTCTATTTTCTCTTCTCTGAGATCTTGAGACGATATCTGGCATCGCTAAGGGGATTTCCAGCCGTGGAATTAACCACTGAAGAAATCGCCCGCTGTATTCACAGCGAACAGGACAGAAGGCTTCTGACCCTATTGCGGCAGGCGGATATGGTCAAATTTGCCAGCAGGATACCTCTGCCTGCAAAAAAAGAGGAGGAGGTAAAAATGGCCATTTCCTATATCCAGGAAACCAGCCCGGTTTCGGAAGCTGGTCAGGGAAAGGATATGCCAAGGGGAACGGACCAATGATGTTCAGATTTGCCTATCCACTGCTACTGATGCTGCTGGTGGTAGTGGCAGGATGGCTCTTCTTTGGCTTGCGGAGAAAGCCGCCCAGTATAACATATTCCATGACTTCCCAAATGGTGAGATTTGCCGGAGGCAGCGACCGTTTTCTTGGAAAGATCCCCATCGCACTGAGAGTGTGTTGTCTTGTTTTATTGGTAGTGGCCGCGGCAAGGCCTCAACTGTACAACGTGTCCCGTGAAATCCGTTCCCCTGGCGTGGATATCATACTCTGTTTGGATACATCGGGTTCTATGCAGGCGCTGGATTTCAAGCTGGATGGAAAACCAGTATCCAGACTCACGGCGGTAAAGAAAGTGGTAAGCGAATTCATCCAGAAGAGGGAAACAGACAGAATAGGCCTCGTTGTCTTCGGAGAAGAGGCCTTTACTCAATCCCCTCTTACTGTAGACAAAGGACTGCTCCTGGGATTGATAGATAAAATGGAGGTCGGCATGGCCGGAGACCGAACCGACATCGGCTCTGCTATCGCTATTGGAGGCAAGAGGTTAAAGGATCTGAAGGCAAAATCCAAGATACTGATCCTCCTTACGGATGGAGTACATAATGCAGGTAATCTCACACCGGAACAGGCCGCGGAAGCGGTACATGCACTTGGTATCAGGGTTTATGCAATCGCTGTGGGAGGAGAGGGCCTGGCCCCTTTCAAAGTCAAGACGCCTTTTGGTACACGCATTATTCAACAAAGGGTCGAACTGGATGAGAAAACACTGAAAAAAGTCGCAAAAACAGGAGGTGGAAGATATTTCAAGGCCGCGGATACCAAGCAACTGGATGAGATATATGACATGATAGATAAAGAAGAGAAGACGAATGTTAAAATTAAGGAATTTTTCCATTTTAAAGAACTTTATACATATTTTCTCGTCTCTGCAATTATTCTGCTGGGTATGGAAACCTTTTTGAGGATTACGTTCTTAAGGAAGATCCCATGACGTTTGCCAATTTATGGATACTCCATTTTCTCTGGTTCCTGCCCCTGGTAACCATAGCCCTTGTTTTCTACAGCAGACAAAAGAAAAAGGCCATGGAGCGATTTGCCGATCCTGAACTCTTGGTCCGGATGACAGGAGAGGTGCAGAAAGGGAAAAGATTTTTAAAGGGGTCTCTCTTGCTGGGCACTTATGGCTTAATGGTCATTGCATTGGCAGGACCCCGTTGGGGCAGTCATTTTCAGGAAGTCAGACAAAAAGGTGTAGACGTCATGATAGCGGTAGATGTCTCACCCAGCATGCTGGTGGAAGATGTTAAACCGAATCGGCTTGAACGGGCCAGACGTGAGATAATCGACTTTCTTAAGATAATTCAAGGGGATCGAGTGGGTCTTGTTGCCTTTTCAGGTGCCGCCTTTATCCAATGCCCCCTGACTCTGGACTATGCTGCACTTGAAATGTTTCTTAATGCACTACAACCGGACCTTATTCCGGTTCCAGGCACTGATCTGGGAGAGGCGATTAAAATTGCCCTTTCATCTTTTGACTTCAAGGCAGAGGCAGACAAGGTAATCCTACTCATAACAGACGGAGAGGACAATGAAGGCCATGGATTCATAGCGGCGCAAGAGGCAAAGGAAAAGGGGATCAAGATCTTTGTCTTCGGTATGGGAGAGACTTCCGGCGGACCGGTCCCCGCCGGTGAGAAGGAGGTAGGTTTCAAAAAAGACAAGAATGGAAAACTCATTTTGTCCAAGCTCGAGGAAGATAATCTGAAAAAGATTGCCTCAATAACCGGGGGGGTCTATGTCCGATCCGTGGCCGGCGATCTGGACCTGGACCTGCTCTACTTCGAGGGAATCAGGTCCTTGACAGATGCAAAGACCCTAAAGAGCGGTAAAATCCGGGTATTCGAAGAACGTTTTATGTATTTTGTATTACTTGCGCTTATGTTCCTGCTACTGGAAGGGGCGATATCTGAAAGAAAGCTACCGGCAAGGCTTTCTTGACAGGAGAGACAGTTGTTCCGGCACATTGAGATCCCAATATTCTTTTTTGTCCTTATTATTTCCGCCACAGCGCTGGCCGTGGAGAATCCTGATGAATTATACCGG
>CAZPDU010000178.1:0-2165 GCA_964585405.1 uncultured Thermodesulfobacteriaceae bacterium
GCCCTAAAAAAACTGGATGAATGGAATCACCGTGTGCCTATGAAAGTCAACCCTGCAACTGCGCAAATGTATATAGTGAATCCCTTAACAGGTGCGTCATTAGCGAAGTTATTCAGCACCCATCCGCCTACACATGAACGAATTCGCAGGCTTCGCTCCATGGCCGGATACCCGGAAGGGTTATAAAAAAAGGGGAAATCGCGGGTGAATTGGTTTCCCGCAGCCCTATTGACTGCTTTGGCTAATGCCACAGGCGATACTATCCTGAAGGCCAGGTTCAGCCATCTGTCTCCGCAGAGTATGGCTATAGTGAAATCCACTGCGCCAATGCCCTTCTTGCTGCCCTTGCTGCTTGCTATATCCTGGCCGGAAACCGACTTGGTTTTTTGGCAAACAGTAGGCATTCTGGTCCCTTTTGAGATCCTTGCCTTGCTATTATATATGCAGGCACTCAAGGTATCTCCTATGTCACTCAGCATACCTTTCCTTGCTTTCACCCCGGCATTCATTTTACTGACTGGTTGGCTGGTTCTTGATGAAAAAGTAACGCTAGCAGGGCTCCTGGGCATACTGTGCATTGTAACAGGGGCCTATGTCCTCCATATCAAAAGTGGGAAAAATAGGCCTCTAGAACCATTCAAGGCCATTACAAAAGAACAGGGATCAAGGCTCATGCTGGCAGTTTCTGCAATATACAGCATTACCTCAGTATTGGGGAAAAAGGCGATTCAACATTCCGATCCAATATTCTTTGCCTGTTTTTATTTTGTATTAATGGGAATAATCACCCCGTTGGGCCTCGGAGCACTGCATTGGTTGACTAACGGATTTGGTCCATATAATAAACGATCAAGCCTGTGGTCATTTAAAAAAACAGGACTGGTTTCATGGGATGCATGGTTTGCAGTTGGTATTGCCCAAACTGTAATGGTACTCAGTCACATGTGGGCAATTCATCTGATCACAGCGGCATATATGATCGCAGTAAAAAGGACTAGTCTGATCTTCAACGTCATTTATGGAAAATTTATATTCAAAGAAAAAAAGATCGTTCAACGCTTAACTGGAACAAGTCTGATGTTGCTGGGTGTGGGCCTCATAGTTTTGGCAGGTTAATAATAAAAAAGAAAGATAAATATTCTTGGCTGGAAGAACGGAAAGACCTCTTTGTAAAAAACGTATTGAGAGACTTCATTCGTTCATACTCTTTTTTTATGGAAATAGAAAAAAAATACAGGGATACAGGCATAACCTATGAAGGTCTGGATAATTGGGTCGGGACACAAACAGAGAGAGGTAGATTATGGATATTAAAGGATAACTGTCACAGACTTTGGAAAGATATCAACCCAGAAAGTCAACCAGAATCATTTTTCTTTGACTGGATGGTAGGGGCCATATTCCATGAGGCCATGAAGCTAAAGGAAAATGTGTATATGGTAGATCGTTATCATCCTGTTTATCAGGCGGCCTCGACCAAATCCAGCGCTTACGATTGGCAGGAAAACTGTCGGCATTTCTTTGGAGAGACAACGCAAGATATACACCGAGGGATAAACAGGATCCAAAAACTTTTCCTTTGTGCGGCTGAACATCTGAAGTCATTGCTCTTAGCTGAGCGAGACAACTCTTTACTCATACGATTTATGCTTGAACATAAGTCAATCACCAATAAACTCTGGCACAAAAGTGGTGGACTGAATAAGATCCTTGAGACCATGTTCCCCTCAGGCCTTGAATATGCGTACTGCATGGCTGGAGAAAATTATTTGGAAGGCAGCTGGTATGAAGATGCACGACTCGCCTTTATTGAGGCGCTTAGGATAAATCCGGACTGCAAAGAGGCAAAATCCGGACTGCAAATTCTGGAAAAACGTCTGAAGGAATTAGCTCATATATTAGAGAGGGAGTATAGCTTGGCGAATTCTAATCAAGTCCAAAGCCATAATCTTCCGGCCAGGGCTACATTCGCTATTATAAACAAGGTAATCAATTCATCTGTTGATAAAACAGATAAGATATCAAGGAATCCTGATCAGCCGGAAGGATTTAAAAAAGACTAAATGTGAAGAATGGCTGGGGGACTAGGATTCGAACCTAGATAGGCAGATTCAGAGCCTGCAGTCCTGCCGTTGGACGATCCCCCAGGAGAACATTTAAGTCAG
>CAZPDU010000179.1:0-5816 GCA_964585405.1 uncultured Thermodesulfobacteriaceae bacterium
TGGTCTCAATGCCGCCTTTTTGTACATGGCCGTTTACGCCGGTCTGGATGCAGCGATTATGGATCCGTTGAACCAGATCATGATAAACGCCGTGAAGGCCGCAGAGGTCCTGGTGGGCAAAGATAAGCATTGCCGGAGGTACACCAGGGCCTTTCGAAGTATTCGAGGAAGACATGGATAAACAACAGCCGTTAAATATAAATAGTGGACGGACCGAGAGTTCTACATTTGGACCATACAGGCAGGGAGTGCTGGTCAAACCTTATGAGAGACTGAATCGTGATCATATCAAATGGCTTGACGATGCCTCTATGAGTATTTTAAATGAGCCCGGAATATGGTGTTACAACCATAGGGCTGCGAATTTATTTAAGGCTCATGGGGCCGAGGTCCATGAAGAACAGGAAGCCTCCGGGTCATTTTTCTGGCGTGTAAGGTTACCAGAGGGACTGGTCAGGGAAGCCGTGTCTAAGGCTCCATCGCGCTTTATTCTTGGAGCGCGTAAACCGGAAAACCGTCTGATGCTGGATGCCGAGGTCCCACGCGTCTATTTTGGGACCGGTTCCGAGGCCAATGTCTGGATCGATGTCCATATGGAGGAATTTGTGAGTGTTGATGACTCGCAGACAAAGGTCAAGGTTCCAAGGTTCAGGGAAATAAGGGGTAATACGACCCTGCTCTGCCGTGCCGCAAGGCTGTGCGAACAATTGGAGCACCTTGATTTTTTTATTAGACCCTTAAATATTCAAGATCCTGATATTACTTCGAATAACCACGACGCAAACAAGTTTTTTGCAAGCCTGAACAACACAACCAAGCACGTCCAAGCTGGATTGACCAGACTGGAAAGGCTTAAAGATGTAATAAAAATGGCGGAAATAATCGCGGGAGGTCGCGAGGATCTGAGTAAAAATCCGCTCATCTCCTTTATTGCCTGCGTATTTAAAAGCCCGCTGCAGATCGTGGATGAGACTGCGGAAAAGGTGTTTGCCATAGTGGAGAGCGGGCTTCCCCTTGTTATTTCGTCTTCCCCCCAGGGAGGGTCTTCAGCTCCTATTCAAGAGGCGGGAATGGTAGCCCAGATCAACGCCGAGATTCTGGCAGGCATCACTCTGGTTCAGTTGATAAAAGAGATGGCGCCTGTGCTTTACGGTAGTGTCCCCGTGAGGGCCAGGCTGGACAACCTTTTCGATCTATATGGGTGTCCTGAGTTCAACCAGTATAATATCGATTGCGTCCAAATGGCCCGGTCTTATAAAATTCCTTGTTATTCTTCAGCAGGAGTAGGAGATGCCAGGGTGCCTGGTATGCAAGCTGCGTTTGAAAAACTTTTTACCCATCTCCATATGGCTATGAGCGGTGCGCAGTATATCCATTATGCCTTTGGACTTCTGGATCGGACAAACAGTTTCTGCCCTGTCCAGGCAGTTCTGGACAATGAACAGATCGGCAAAATAAAACACTGTCTGCGAGCGCCTAAAGTTGATCCTTCAATAACGGCGGATATGATAAACATGGTGAAAAAGGTCATGGCATCTTCTCACCGGCTCTTTGCACGTCATGCCCGCAGGGCCATGCATGCAGGTGACGTTTCAAGTCCATACAGATTTGAAGCCAAGGAGTCAGAAGATAAAGCCCTGGAGAATGCCCTGGACTATATGACACGACTGGAGAATGAGTCTGCACCACACCTGGACCAAGCCAAAGTGGATCGCATCTTTAATGAAATCCCTGGTCTTCTGCCGGGACTCAGGCAGGTTGTGGAATAAAGATAAAGGCGAGGATAATGAATGGACCAACATATGCTTGAAAAAATCGCATTAAATGTCATACAGGGTCGTCTGGAGGCAGAGGACGAGGGCTTTGATGAAGGTCTGGAGGGTAAACCAGCCGTGACGGAACTGGTTAAGCAGGCCATCAGTGATGGGGTCGATCCGAAGTCGATTGTCCTTGAGGCCTTGACGGGGTCTATGGAAGTAGTTGGGGAAAAATTTGAGAGAGGAGAGTATCTGATCCCGGACATGCTGGCCTCAGCCGAGTGTGTGGGCGCGGCCATGGATCTCCTGAGCCCTTACCTCCTTAAGGCAGGCGTAGAAACCAAAGGCAAATTTGTTATCGGTACTGTGCAAGGCGATCTCCACGACATAGGCAAAAACATCGTATCCATTATGCTGAAGGGGGCGGGCTATGAGGTAATAGATCTGGGCGCCGATGTCCCCACTGACCAGATCGTACGGGCGGTAAAGGAACATCAGGCACCTTACTTGGGACTTTCAGCACTTTTGACTACCACCATGCGTGTGATGAAAGACGTAATAGATAAACTCAAGGAAGAGGGTATTAGAGATAACGTGAAGGTACTCATTGGCGGTGCTCCAACATCTAAAGAATTCGCTGATCAGATAGGCGCTGATGCTCACTGTAAAGATGCTTTTGAAGCGACGGATTTCCTGAAGGCAATGGCTCATTAGCCATAAGGGTATAAATAAATCATGGCGGAAAAAGAGGCGTATTCCCAGGCAGCAAATACAGGTAAATATGACAAGGCTTCGGGTCTGCTGGGAAAGTATGACAACGTCAGGAGATTCTGGGAAGACCAGGTCACCGGTATGTTTTTGCGTCCTGCCTTGAACAGACTGGTGACAAAAAAAAAGGCTCATCTGGAGCGCATTCGTGTCCTTGATCTGGGCTGTGGCAACGGAGACGGCTATGACCTTATTGTGGGGGTGACCGCTAAGGATCCGGGCATATATGAGTATATCACGGCGATCATTACACCGGATATGCTAAAGGAATATGTAGGAATCGAGATCAATGATGGGCTGATCAAACAGGCTGAAGCAGATTATGGTTATTATCCAAAGGTACGGTTTATCAAAGACGATCTGTCTAAAGGTCTGCCTGAAACTGTAAAAAAACAAGAGCCCTTTGATATATATATTACTTCCTATGGCACCATGTCCCATTTCCACGATGAGCAAAACGTGAAGATCATCTCTGATATATGTGAGCATGTCCCGAAGAGGGCCTTTTTTGTCGGTGACTGGTTGGGCCGGTATTCTTATGAATGGCAGGATCTCTGGCGTTATCCGCCGGATCGAGAGTACTTTATGGATTATCGCATCTCTTACATTTATCCGGAGGAAGTACGTGACCAGGCCGATGTTGCGGTTTTCCCTCTACGTCTCATAACACGGGATGAGATTATGCTGATTATGGATGAGGTAGCTATGAAATCAGGGGCAGAGATCAAGCCTCTTAGATTCTTCGACCGCTCTATATTGATCGGTAGGCATACGGATACGGGTGATTACAACAAGAATTGTCCAAAGTTGCGCACACATATAAACTCCCTTTTTGAGGGATACCTGCGTACGGATCTGGAAAACCTTCTGGTGGATTATGTGCCCCTTCCGGGTTTTGATGATCTAAATAAATTTTTTGAGATGTTTTTCATGTCTTGCAACACGTTAATACAATATACGACTTCCCTGCTCAGTGAGTATGATTCAGAGACCGAGAAGATACGCTCGGTTCCTGACGTGCTCCCCTTTTATCCGGAGCCCCTGAAGGAGGTAATGCACAGCATGAGAAGGCTTATCGAGGGAGTGGCGTGGCTCAAATGGGGGGATGTTCGCGCTAATGTTATTGAGCCGCATCTAGGCTATTCTCTTCGCAAGCTGGAGATGGACATGCAGCCCGGAATAGGAGTCGGACACAGTCTTGTCGGTATATTTGAGATTCGAAAATAGCAGATATAGGAGCTTTAAATGAGCGGTTTGGTGATCGCTTATGGTCTACCGGATCATAACAATGTAAATTCCATGTTCCGGAAGATCAGACATCGTGGCCCGGATGTCTCTGGGGTGTTTGAAAATAATGGAATCATCATGGCCCAGAATTACCTAGAAGCCGATGCTGCTTCAGCTTCGGGAGATATCAGTGTTCCTGTATCCTGTCCTAATAATCCCAATCTAAGGATCTGCTACGACGGCCAGATGGGCAGTTGGGATGAACTGACCAGATCCAACGGCATACCGGATGGCGCATTCAGAGAAGAACGGCTCTTGCTCGAGTTGTATCAGTGTTACGATACGGATATGCTCCGGTATTTAAATGACGCAATTTTTGCCTTCGTGATCTCCGACGGGGGCGAGTTTTTTGCTGCCAGAGACTTACTGGGTATCAAGCCCCTGTTTTTTGGATGGAAAGACCAGACACTGTACTTGGCTTCCGAACTGAAGAGCATTATCGAGGTAACGGAAGACGTCCATGAATTTCCGCCCGGGCATTACATGGACCGGCATGGCTCTTTGACACGGTTCGCACGACTGCCCGAGGCCCTTCCTGAGTTACTGTATACCGATTTAAATAAAATAACAGAGGATATCAGGACAAAAATCCGCCAGAGTCTCCTTAATCGTGTGGATTTCCGTTTTGCAACAGGCAGCCTGTTAAGCGGGGGGATTGACAGCAGCGTTATCGCTATGTTGGCGAGTGAGGCATATAAAGAAAAGTACGGAAAGGATGCAAGGCTAAAGACCTTTGTCTTGGGTGTGGGGGAAAGCACTGATATCCGTAATGCAAGGGTTATGGCAGATTATATCGACTCAGACCACCATGAGTTGTTAGTGGACTTGAATCAGTCCCTGGCGGTGTTGTCTGAGGTTATCTATTATCTTGAGTCCTTTGATCCCTCACTGGTTAGAAGCTCAATATCGAATTTCCTTATATCCAAATTTGTAAGAGAGCAAGGTATCCAAGTACTTCTTTCAGGTGAAGGCGGTGATGAGGTATTTTGCGGATATACATATCTTAAGGATTTTCCCTTTGACGAGCTGTTCGCCCGGCAGATGGAATGTATCGGCTTTCTCCACAACAATGCATCGTTGCGGCTGGATCGCATGAATCAATGTAACGGCTTGCGGGTGGTAGCTCCTATTATATCCGGAGACCTGTTTAATTATTCATTGGCTATACCGCCTGAGTACAAACAAAGACCTGACGGTGAAAACAAGAGCGAGAAGTGGATATTTAGAAAGGCCTACGAACGCCTGTTACCCAAACGCATAGCATGGCGTCTGAAACAGGAATTTTCTCAAGGATCCGGTGTTGCCAGTCTGCTTCCGGCCTATTTTGAAGAAACCGTCACCGATGACGAACTAGCTGATGTTCAAGCCGAGTATCCGATGATTCGCAGCAAGGAGGAGCTTCACTATTTTCGTATTTTTATTGAGCACTTCGGTACTGGTCGCGCAGTAGATACTGTCGGCCAGTGGATATGTTTATGAAATTTCTGCGGCAGGCAGGGTTTGGTCCATAAGGAATTTAGATCTGTTTGTATGGTTAGCTTCGGGTTCCGTGAAGTCTCATCTTGATCCATGTACCGATTGTCTCAATCAATGATAAATACATCGAAGAACAAAGGCCTATCAAAAAAAGGGCTATAAGAATCTTTGCCAGATTGCTCTGATACAGGGCCTTCCTGATTACGTAACCGATTCCGTTCGTTGCGGCCAGAAATTCAGCTATTATGGTGCCGACCAATGCCATTGTTCCGCTTCCCACTATCACGGTGATTATCTTGTCCAGATTTTCAAAGGTCCTGATGGAAAGCTCCAGCCTCCAGTTGATTTTGCCTGTTATCCTGAAAAAGTGCTCGACCTCTTCCACAGGTTTTGCCAATATGCCTATGAAGCTCAGCAGCAAAGGGAAATAACATATCATTGCCGCTATGAGGAGCCTGGATGTCAATCCGTCCTCTAGGAACAGGAATATTATCGGCGCAATAGCTACTATTGGATATGCCTGTAGGT
>CAZPDU010000180.1:0-4067 GCA_964585405.1 uncultured Thermodesulfobacteriaceae bacterium
CATTTTTAACTGTTGGGCCATGAGTCTGGCATCAGTATGAATCCGTTGATCCATAAAATGAATATTTAAATCCATATCTGATGGTAATACAATTTCAAGCTCATCTCTGAAAATCGGACATGAGATAAGGCTTTTCTTATTTTTCATAATGAATCGCGGTTTCAGTGAACAAAAAAATAAATATCAATACCCTGCCCTACCTTTCCAGAGCTTCTGTGTCAAATCCTCTCCCCCTAATAACTCGAAAAGAAGCAGCATAGACAACAGTCTGAAGACTCACACCAGGATCATAGGCAAGTACTCACACTCTGCCCTGAATAATGCGTCCAAAAACAAAAGAGAGCCGCTTCTGCACGCTACACATTCTCGAACCTGACTCCACCTGACAGGGCATGAATACTGATTCCACATATGTTTTATGTCATTTTTCATATCAGACAGCGTCATGCGCAGTAGTGAGCCGTAGCGCACAATCCGGCCTCTTTGTCATTTCTATCTATAGGTTCTCTGGAATCTCTGCACCACTGCGAGGAGATCTGGCGTCAATCGATCCTTTACTTCCTTCTCGATCGTCTCCCCTGCACTGCCGTAGAAGGCTTCGGCTATCCCGCCGGTGATACAGGCGAGGGTATCGCTGTCACCACCCAGGGAGATCGCATTGCGGATGGCATCTTCGTATGTTTCAGAATCCAGAAAAGCAATGATTGCCTCAGGGACTGTTCCCTGACACGAAACATCAAACGAGTAGCTCGGTCGTATATCCGCCACGGTACGATTCAGATCGTACTTGAAAAGTGCGGATACTCTGGTTCTGATGGCATCTTTAGGGGCACCTGTTCTACCCATGAAGACAGCGAGTGCAGCGGCTTGAGCGCCTTTGATACCCTCTGGGTGGTTGTGAGAGACCTCGGCACTCATCTTTGCATGTCTCAAGACGTCCTCTTCCGATGAAAATGCAAAACCGACCGGACTGACACGCATAGCAGAACCATTGCCCCAGCTGTTGTAAGGTTGAGGATTATCAGAGGCAAGCCAGCGAACAAATGAACCACCGTATCCCGCTTCTGGGTAAAGCCTGCCGATTTCCCAGAGGCACCTGAGATAGGATCTTCCGGTAAGAATGGCGTCCGCCACACCGATGGTGAGGACAGTATCGTCCGTAAAACGGCAACGCTCGTCAAAGAGAGGGAAATCCTTTGATTTGATCGGCCAATGCTCGTAAATTGAACCGATTATGTCACCCGCTATGGCTCCGATCATAAGACTTTCTCATGATTTTTAACATAATATATTAACCAGACTCTGCTTTTCTAAGAATACTGCAAATCATAAAATGCATCTATGGATCTGATAAAAAAATCAAGCAAACGGAATTTTAATTCAATATTGAAAGGATAAAACCTTTAGAATCAGAAAAGATACTGAAAGGCCGTGAGAATCGCTCAGTCGATACGGAGAAAGGCGCTGCAGCTCTTCAAAAGGAATTTAATAACCGCGAATCCCTTATAAAAAGCCGGCCATAATATTATGTTTTTTATTGACAGCGTGATTTGTCCTAATATAAAAGCTTCTATAGTGCTCGGAAGTTGGAGCACCTTCTATACCTGACATTAATGAATTCTTTATTATTTGCTTACCAATCCCAGGAAGGCAATTTCTGTCAGATCGGTCTGAAAATATATAGAATTTTAAAAGTCAGGGAGCGTAAAAATAGATGTCAGGAATCAGTTTCCAAACCAGGGACTTCGGTTTTGAAATTACCGGTAAACTTATAATACAAAGCAAGTGATTATCAGAAAACTTGAGTATCTTTATCCTGAAATCCTTTCTCCATCATTCCAGGCTACGAGAGAGGGAAAAGACACTTTTTCACGCGCTTATTTTTACCGATCATATTCCGATTCCGACATTGAGCTCAGGGCTTATCCGGAGCAGGGGCGTTTATATCTCCTGCATGCTCAAGATGAGTATGACCTTGGAGAACTCGATTACTGCCTGTCTTTTAGTAAGGCCGAAACTTTATTCAACTGGTGTGAAAGCAGGTTTCCAGAGTTGCTTTCTCCTGCGCCCCAGGCTACACAAATGGCAGGGGAAATATTTTACCGGTCATATTCTGATACCAATGTATTGATTGGAACATTTCAGAGAGATTTGTATTTTATTGATGATCAGGGTATTCCATACAATTTGGGACAAGTAGACCCATGGGTGGATGAAATTGTCGATTGTCCAGAGGTTTTAGGTGGAGTTTACACGATTCAGCAGGCATGCAACGGCCGGTACGTCGATGCTTATACTTCTACAGCCGCTTCTCATGAATACGACCTTGTAACTCGGCCGGCGCAGAACGACGACACACAGAAATGGATTATAACCCCACTGGGTAATAATGTTTATACGATTCAGCAAAAATACAATAACAGATATGTCGATGCTTATACGTATGAAGCCCTTTCTCATGAATATAATCTTGTCACTCGTGGCGCTCAAGACGACAACACACAGAGATGGATTATAAATTGGGTCCCTGATGATAAGAAATTTCTGAATATAGAATACCTGGTGGATGAGGCGGAAATAGTTTTAAATGAACCGACGCTTTTGCACACTGCAACTCTGGAAAATCCCACTGCCGACACACAGACCAGAAGCTTTACATATACTGAAACAATACAGGAAACATCATCTTTTCAGCATTCCGCGGGCGTTGAAGTAACATTGGGTATGGAATTTTCAGCAGGTTTACCCGGTGTGGCGGAGGGGACAGGATGGGTTACGGTTACCGGCCGGTACGACTTTACCTGGGGTGAACAAAAGACCATAACCCGGACGTATACAGACACCTGTCCTGTTGTCGTCGGGCCTTATAAAACATACCGAGTGACTGCGACCATTACAACTGCGCAACTTTCCGTTCCATATGTCATGTTTTTCCAGTCCGAACAAACCGGAGGCATATATGAATCCAGAGGGGTCTGGCATGGCGTCACGAGCTGGAATCAGAGGACGGTGATTGACGATATTACACAGTAGCAAAGACCTGATTAAGGATAATCTTATTCTTATTATGACAGGGAAATTTGGTGTAGATTGCTATACATAATCAGTCAGTCGCTGAATACGCAAAATATGTGCCGGGGTCAGGGCATGAAACAGTAAGGTCGGCTCGCCTTCCAGGTCGAGGTGAGTGATTGCCTTATTCAAGCATAAGAGCCAGTGCAATTGATGAAATTCGTGGAACCCTGACCTCTTTATACCTTTTTTCCATTTATCAGTAGCTGAGGATTGGGAATAAACTCTCTTGGCACCCCGCCAAGAAACCAATTCCTTTTATTCCATGAATAAACGTCTTCCCTGCGCCAGCAATTTCCCCCGCAGGCGATAAAGTACGCTGAAAGATGCACTTTTACCCTGCTGTTCAAGTCATCCCTGTTTTCAATCCCTTGATATTTACATGTTTTCCGAAATAACGCCGCGACTGTAATATCTTCATGAAAATGTGAGGAATTATTTGCAGACATTTCCTGTGGGGCCTTCTCTATGTATCTCGCGGAATTCCTGTAGTTGAATTTATTTTGACAGATAAAGGCGATTTTTCTATTCTGAATTATTAAGAAGCGATAAATCAATGGCGATAATATCGGCCAGTTATGTATCAAGTAACAAAATAAAGGAAACCTCAAAAAATGTCAGCTTCTAAAATACACGGAGACTCAATTGAACAATTCTACAGCCGTCGGGAATTTCTGAAATTATCTGCCCTGGCCTCTGCGGGTTTTCTTGCAGGATGCGCAATTAACCCGGTAACCGGAGAAAAACAGATGATGCTGGTTTCAGAACAGTGGGAAATACAGGTTGACCGACAGAACTCGCCTCATCAGTTTTCCACAGACTACGGAATACTCCAGGATAAAACATTGAACAGATATATTCAGCAGGTGGGACTATCCATGATCCCTCACACACACCGGCCCCAGATGCCCTACTCTTTTCAAGGTGTCAATGCAACCTATATCAATGCCTATGCCTTCCCGGGCGGAAGTATTGCCGCTACTCGAGGAATTCTG
>CAZPDU010000181.1:0-12709 GCA_964585405.1 uncultured Thermodesulfobacteriaceae bacterium
ATCACGTTTTCGAATCTGGGTTAAGCCGATATATTCAGCACTGCCTGCTGCCTGCCGAGGCAATTCAACAACTGTTTTCATAATCTGTTTCCTCTCAAAGGGCTAAATAGCTTTGCAAACGATCACCCAGACAGGAAGTTTCCCTACCTGCTCAAGGTCTTTTGCAACAAGGTCTCTGTAGTTCCTTGCGCACATTGATTGTGAATAAACCAAGCCAGATGATGGATTGTCCCCTGATAAACAAATAAAGAATATCTATGGAATCACAGTTCCATACCTATATAATTTCAATATATTGAGGATAACTAAGTTTGAATCACAACATATAGTGGTATTATCATGTTGTCAAGCATGAGACTGAAAATCAGGCGGGATTGTTTTTTACCAGGACGATTTTAGCGGGGGGGTCTCTTCTTCGGCTGCTGTAAGAAAATTTTTCACCTGTAATACTCATATCAAGTGGCGGAAGAATACTTTCGTTTGGAAAATCAATTTTTGATCTGGTAGCAAATTTCAGCCCATAAAAATCAAAATAGAGATAATTAAGCCTTGACAGTCAGGAAATACTATGAAAAAAGTATTGCAAAATTGTGCGGGATCAAGTTCATAAACCATAATTTATCTATACAGTGAGGCCCCTGTGAAAACTGAGAGCGATTCTTTATTAACAAATCATCAAAAGTGAATCCATCGCCATTATTTAACACAGAATATAATATAAATGATACCCGATAGACAAAAACTATACCATACTGAATTCAAGGACTCTCAGTGGAGAAATTATCAGAGAAAAGTGAAAAGGGCTGCTGCCATAAATAAATTTGTCAAAAATATTCCTAAATATTCTGTCGCCTTTCTGACTATACTTATTTTGGTTTGTGGAATGATAAGTGCTCTAACCGGAATTGCATGTCATCATATATATATACTTGATGGTAGCACATCAGATAATCAAACTGATGCCTCTCACAGTCATAAAAAGTTCCTCACCAAGAGGGATCTTCAAGCTATGATTGACAGTAAATCTTTTATAAATCTTAATGAAAAGGGTCTTGATCTTGTTTTTAATGAACAAAATTTCAAAATTGATACCAGCCTTGACATGTCTCTTCAGCAATTCTTGCTGAATAATCTGGATCAATCTACAGCTCGATACATCGGAATTGTGGCTATGGATCCGACTACGGGCCGGATATTATCAATGGTGAGTTATGATAAAGAAAACCAATACAATAACCCATGTATCGACAACAGATTTCCTGCTGCCAGTATTTTTAAAATAGTTACTGCTGCTGCTGCTATTGAAAAATGTAATTTCAATCCAGATTCAATACTTACATACAATGGCGCAAAACATACTTTATACAAATCTCAACTGAAAAAGCGAATAAATAGATATACAAACAGGATAACATTCAAAGACTCGTTTGCTCAATCTATTAATCCGGTATTTGGGAAAATCGGTTTGCTCTATCTTGGGAAAAATAACCTGGAAAGATATGCCAAGTCCTTTGGATTCAATCAAAATATTGATTTTGAGATTCCGGTCGCCCCAAGTTTTATATGTCTATCTGATGAGCCTTATCATTGGGCTGAAATTGCCTGCGGGTTCAACAACGAAACCACATTGTCTCCCCTGCACGGGGCATTGATAACATCGGCAATTCTCAATCAGGGCGTACTGGTAGAACCCACTCTTGTTGATCAAATAACTGATGAAACAGGACAGATAATCTATCGCAGCCACTTGGTCACCCTTAAACAGGCCATTACACCCAAGGCGGCAAGGGCCGTCAATAATCTCATGGAAGCAACAATAAAATCAGGCACCTGCAGAAAGGCTTTCAGCGGTTACAGAAAAGACCAAATCCTTTCCAAACTTAATATAGGCGGCAAAAGCGGCTCTATTGACAACAGAACCCATAATGCCCGCTATGACTGGTTTGTCGGATTTGCCGAAGAAAAAGACGGGCATGGAAAACTTGTGCTTTCAGTAATTGTAGCCCATGAAAAATATATAGGCATAAGGGCAAGCCAGTATGCACGTATGGCCATGAAACAATATTTCCGTAATTATTTCGCAAAAAAAGGTGCTGAGCAGGTTTATGCCAGTCGGCAAAGAGACATTTAGGAAATTCTGCTGATATCCCCCTTTATTCATCTATATCAAACGCCCAGGGTATATGTTCAATGGTCGGTTTCCTGGTACCATAAAATCTGATTGCCAAGACATCAAAACGAATTTCCCGGTCTAAATAACCCTTTTTCTGAAGATACCACTTGGCAACGCGTATAATCTGACGCCTTTTATGATAAGTTATTGCCTCCTGTGGTTGGCCGTATTTAGAGCTTAGCCGGGCCTTTACTTCCACGAAAATTATCCGTGATCGGTCCTCAAGGATCAAATCTATCTCACCCCAGCGCAATCGGTAGTTCCGCTCAAGCACATTGTATCCCTTCTCTTTAAAGAAGGCCTCAGCGAATCCCTCCGCCTTTTCCCCTAATTCCCTGGCATAACCGTGTTTTTTGGGATTCATAGGTTCAAAGGTTCAGGGGTTCGGGGTTCAAAGGTTCAGGGGTTCGGGGTTATATTATGTATTGTCACATATTCCCGAACTCCTTTAAAGGTCTTCCGATGGATTGGACAACAGCCATGAAGTCTTATGGCCTCACGGTGTTCTGAAGTCGGATAGCCCTTGTTGCCAGCAAAATTGTAATGGGAATAATGCCGATGCATCTCTTCCATAAGGCGATCTCTAAAGACCTTGGCCACTATTGAGGCAGCTGCCACGGAAAGAGACCTCTGGTCTCCCTTAATCAAGGTCTTTTGAGGCAAAATGTGAGGAATTGGTTGATTACCATCCACAAGTAAGGCCATAGGCCTGAGGTCCAGATCATCAACGGCCAGGGCCATTGCCTTGAGGCTGGCCTCCAGGATATTTATTCGGTCTATTTCCGCAGATTCCACCTGGCTCACAGAAACCGCCAGGGCCTTCTCTCTTATCGAAAGGTCAAGGACTTTCCGCTGTCTTGGAGACAGGGCCTTTGAATCCCAAACCCCGGCCAGATGAACATCTGGTGAAAGTATAACAGCAGCGGCTACAACAGGCCCGGCCAGACAACCGCGGCCGACTTCGTCAAGACCGGCGACCGGATCAAGACCTTGGTCCCACAGACTATGTTCAAAGTATAAGAGATCTAATCCGTAATCTCTTCCGCGGCCCTTCATGACATCAGGAGCGTGAACTCACCTTTTGCCTGGCTGCTCTACCCTTCAGACCACGTAGATAATAGAATTTGGCCCTGTTGTGACGGCCCTCTTTTACCAACTCTATTTTTTCGATTCTGGGAGAGTGTACAGGGAAAACTCGCTCAACACCTACGCCGTAAGAGATCTTTCTCACGGTGAAACTCTCGGATATACCGCTGCCCCTGCGGCTGATTACAACGCCTTCAAATACCTGTATACGTTCTTTTTCTTCTGTCTCTTGAATCTTGGCATGAACCTTCACAGTATCTCCGGGCCTGAAGTCCGGAATATCCTCTCGCATCTCCTCAAATTCAAGTCTACGCAAAATTTCCATCAGCTATATCCTCCTGAAAATGTTGAAGATTAAATGGATTAATCCATATTTCAACATTTTTCACTTTTATGATTATATTATAAAAATTCTAAAATGTGGTCCCGCTCAAAGAACAAAGCTTAAAGAGCTTACTGCAAGCATACCCCTTTCAGATTTCATCTCAGTGACTGCAGTACTTGTGCAACGACTTAGATTAGGTCTTTTAAGTGAAATCTTTTGTTTAATTTCTATTACCTAAAAGCCGGTCCAGAGTTATTGCAGCTGCACTTCGGACCGGCAAATGATTGTATTCCCGATCACCTTCTATGGGAGAAATCACGCCGTCGGCATTTTTGAATACACTACTATCAAATCCTGAAGCAGTGCCGAAAAGAAGCAAAATGCCGTTACGTCCCTTATTCTCTATTATTTTTCGCAGACATGACCACTTTAAGGAGTTCGGCCTTTTTTTGGCAGTTGTCACATATACAAGAACACGTCTTCCCGTCTCAATGTTTATCTGGCTGCAGACCTCTTTAATGTCTCCTGCGATCCTAATGAGCCTCATGGCCTCTCGTCTATCCGAGTTGATATCTCCTCCTACTCCTTCCAGCCAGTGACTAATCAAGCGTCGTGCCAGCACCTGCTGATCAGGCAATGGGGTAACCAGATAGTATGCAGACAGGTCGTAGGTTCGGGCCAGTCTTGCTATATCATGGATATCCAGATTGGTAATAGCCGAGGCTATTAATTCACCGTGCCGATTCAGCACCGGATAATGAACCAGTGCCAGGTAGATCAGTCTTTTCGCCACCCCAAGCTCCTAAGGTACCTAATATCCTTTTCGTCCAATTGGGCACTGTCAAGCAGTTCCGGTCTCTTTTCGTAGGTCAGGCCAAGCGATTGCTCCCTTCTCCATTTCGCAATCTTTGCATGGTCTCCAGACAGCAAGAGCTCAGGGACCTCCCAATCATTAAAGATCCTGGGACGTGTGTATTGAGGGAATTCCAGAAGCCCGTCGCTGAAGGAATCCCTCTCGGCTGATGACTCACAACCCAGTACACCCGGCAGAAGTCTGCTAACGGCCTCTATAACCACAAGGGCTGCGATTTCACCGCCAGACAATACATAATTTCCAACAGACAATTCAAGATCTACGCAGTGTTCGCGAATTCTCTCATCAACTCCTTCGTATCGGCCACATATAAGAATGAGCCTCTGGAACTGAGCTAGCTCTCCGGCCAGCGCCTGATCAAACAGCCTTCCTCTGGGACTCAGTAAAATGATCCGGGCCTCAGGCGACTCTTCCTTCAATACACTGAGGGCCTTAAAAATTGGTTCGGGTTTCATCACCATGCCCTCCCCACCCCCGAACGGCCTGTCATCAGTGGTCCGATGCCTGTCTACAGTGAAATCCCTGAGATTGAATGCCCTCACCTTTAGGATATCCGCCTCAATGGCACGCTGCAACACACCATCCTTTAGAGATGAATCAAAAAAATGGGGAAAAATCGTAATTATATCAAAGAGCATTGGCCTCGATAAGGCCAAGGGGAAGATCCACTACAATGAGGCCCTTTTCAGGATCTATGGTTTTCACTATCTGCTCAACAGCAGGCACAAGAATCTCTCCCCTTTCACCTTTAACTACATACACATCGTGCGCACCTGTTGAAAGGACATCACATAAAATTCCCAGTTTTTCTCCTTCGACACTCACTACGGAAAGCCCGTCAATCTCGTGCCAGTAATATTCTCCCTCAGCCAGCAGAGAAAGTTTGCACCTGTCCAGAAAAATCTCTGTATCTATCAAAGATCCGGCCTGTGTTGCGTCAACCACGCCTTCGAATGCCAGGATCACGCTGTGACCTTTTTTTACACGGGCATTAATAAGCCTGCGAGGCACCTTATCGCCGTATTTGTCCTGGACAAAAATGTCTTTGTAGTCCAGAAAATACTTAATATCCGAATAGGAATACGCTTGCACCTCACCACGTATTCCATGTGTCTTTACAATCTTGCCAATGGCAAAAAAGACATTATCATCAGCGTCCATCAACTACTCAAGTATTTCTAAAACAGATCTCTTCCGCAGTTTTGTAGATGCAGCATTGAGTATGGTCCTCATTGCCCGGGCGGTACGGCCCTGTCGACCTATCACCTTTCCAAGGTCTTCCTTGGATACCTTAAGTTCAATAACCGAGGTCTGTTCTCCTTCGATCTCGTTTACCTGCACCGCCTCCGGATGATCTACCAGTGCCTTAGCTATATATTCAACCAAATCCTTCATTCTTCGCCTCCACAGTCAATTTCCTCATATGGCGGTATTATTATAACTTTAAATATGTTTTACTGTTGAGCAGGTTCTGATAAATGGCTGACCTTTTTAAGTAAAGACCTTACGGTATCTGTGGGTTCAGCACCCAAACTCAGCCATTTGTCTACCTTGGATGAGTCAACCTTGAATTCTGCCGGGTCCTTTAGGGGATCGTAGGTACCCAGGATTTCAAGAAATTTTCCATCTCTTGCGGCCCCGGAGTTTGCCGCGACCACACGATAGAACGGCTTCTTCTTACGGCCACGACGGGTCAAACGAATTTTTATTGCCATATTTACCTCCAGAAATAATTCAAAAGGGCAAAAGCCCCTTAGGAAACTGTTTAAATTTTGATTTTCTCATTTTTTTTAGCATTTTATTCATTGCTGTATAATTTTTAAGAAGACGATTTACATCCTGGACGGCGGTACCACTGCCATTGGCTATTCTCCTTCTCCTGCTGGCATTGATGATAGTGTAACTGCTACGTTCCTGAGGTGTCATGGAGTTTATAATAGCCTCTACCCGTATGAGCTCTTTCTCATCAGGTGCCAGTCCCTTTATCTGCTTCATCTTGTTTAAACCTGGTATCATGGAAACAATTTGTTCAAGACTTCCCATCTTTCTTATACGCTGCAGCTGATCTCTGAAGTCCTCCAGAGTGAAACTGTCCGTCTTAAGCTTTTCCTGAAGTCTCAGTGCCTCCTTCTGATCGATAGTATCCTGAGCTTTCTCAATCAGACTTAGCACATCCCCCATCCCGAGAATTCGATTAGCTATTCGGTCCGGATGGAATGATTCTAAGGCGTCAAGCTTCTCGCCAATACCTACCAGCTTTATTGACTTTCCTGTAACGGCCTGTATTGAAAGGGCGGCACCTCCTCGGGCGTCACCCTCAAGCTTGGTTAAAACTACGCCTGTGATAGAAAGCTCCTGATCAAATTTTTGGGCGACATTGACAGCATCCTGTCCTGTCATGGCGTCTGCCACCAGCAAAATTTCCTGAGGAGTCACTAAAGCATTTATTTCCCTGAGTTCCCTCATTAAGTTCTCGTCTATATGTAAACGACCAGCTGTATCAAGTATGACCGTATCCAGACGCTCAACTTCGGCTCTGGCAACCGCCTGTCTAGCTATTTCCAGTGGAGACGCGGATGGCTCCGAAGGAAATACATCAATTTTCAACTGATCACCAAGAATCTTTAACTGCTTTAAAGCCGCGGGCCTGTAGACGTCAGCAGACACGAGGTAGGGCTTTCGACCTCTTGATTTCAACCAGCGGGCGAGTTTTGCCGCAGTGGTTGTCTTGCCCGATCCCTGAAGACCCACCAAGAGTATAACTGCAGGCTGACGTCCAGCCAGTTCGAGACTTTTATTATGGCCTCCGAGCAAGGCTATGAGCTCTTCATGGACTATTTTTACAACCTGCTGGGCCGGAGTCAGGCTCTCCATCACCTCCTGCCCCACGGCCCGCTCCTTCACTCGAGCAATAAAATCCTTTACTACCTTATAGTTTACGTCGGCTTCCAAAAGGGCCAGACGGACCTCTCTTAACCCTTCCTGGATATTCTGCTCTGAAAGCTTTCCGTAACCCTTAAGGCGTTTGAATACGGAATTCAGGCGCTCACTCAGATTATCAAACATGTTCGTTTAAATCCCAACTTTTTATGCTGATAGCATGTTTCAGGTGCCCTGAATTTTTCCCAAGATAAATAATCAGTAAAATCAAAAGAATTTACTTAATTCATCTTGAGGTGTCAACTCGACGTTTTTTACCTTTAGATTCAAATACAATACCTACTGCTTCGTCCACCCTGGAAACAAAGTAAAATTTCAGGGCCTCCCTGACCTGGGAAGGTATCTCATCAAGATCCCCTGCATTGCGCCTGGGCAGAATGATCTCTTTTATACCGGCCCTGCGGGCACCCAGCACTTTTTCCTTAATCCCGCCCACTGGAAGAACGAGTCCTCTCAAGGTAATTTCACCTGTCATGGCCACACAGGGCCTGACCGACCTGTGCGTAAAAAGTGATATAAGTGCCATACAGATGGCCACTCCGGCGGAAGGACCGTCTTTTGATATAGCACCTGAGGGAACATGGACATGCACATCCTCATCCTTAAATGCATTGTCAGGGACACCAAGATCTGATCCCTTGGAACGTACGAAACTAAGGGCGGCCTGGGCAGATTCCTTCATTACATCGCCAAGCTTTCCTGTCAATAATATCTTCCCGGAGCCACTCATCTTGGTAGCTTCAATGAACAGTATCTCCCCTCCTGAAGGAGTCCACGCCAACCCTGTAGCCACACCAGGGACCCTGGTCCGTTCCGCGACTTCCGCCACGAATTTGGGCTGCCCTAAAAATTCTTGCAGGCTGTTTACCCCTATCTTAATCTTATCAGGCCGCCCTTTGGCAACTTTTTTAGCCACACCCCGGCACACAGCGGCTATACTCCTTTCGAGATTGCGAACCCCTGCCTCCCTAGTGTAAAAACTGATGATCCTGGACAGGGCCTTTTTATTAATACTGAGATTACGCCTGGTCAGACCATGGCCCTCAATCTGTCTCGGGATCAGGTATTTTTGGGCGATCTCAAGCTTTTCCTCAAGCATATAGCCTGGAAGCTCTATTATCTCCAATCTGTCAAGAAGAGGACCGGGTATTGTCTCCAAAATATTGGCAGTAGCAATAAAGATTACTCCCGAAAGGTCAAACTCTACCCCCAGATAGTAATCAGTAAAGGTAATATTCTGCTCTGGATCCAATACTTCCAAAAGGGCGGAAGCCGGATCTCCTCTGAAGTCCGTACCTATTTTGTCGATCTCATCCAGCATCAACACAGGGTTTTTGACCCCCGCCTTTATGATGCCCTGAATAATACGTCCTGGCATAGCACCCACATACGTGCGTCGATGTCCCCGAATTTCCGCCTCGTCTCTCATGCCTCCCAAGGCAATCCTTAAAAATATGCGTCCCATGGAACGGGCTATTGATTTCCCGAGAGAGGTCTTCCCTGTACCGGGAGGACCATAAAAACACAAAATGGTTCCCTTGGCGTCGGGTTTTAGTTTTCGTACCGCCAGATATTCCAGAATACGATTCTTGACCTTTTTCAGGTCATAGTGATCTTCATTAAGGATATTTTCCGCTCTATCCAGATCCAGATGGTCCTCTGTAAACTCTTTCCATGGAAGCTTAAGCATCCAGTCAACATAAGTCATAGCCACTGAATATTCAGGGGCAAAGGGATGCATTTTTGAAAGGCGCTCCAGCTCACGCCTGCATTCTTTCACAGCGTCCTCAGGCATGCCTCTGGTCTCCAGCGTCTCTCTCAGCTCTTCGAGCTCATCAGGTTTTTCTTCCCCTTCTCCAAGCTCTTTCTTTATGGCCTTAAGCTGTTCTCTTAGAATGAACTCCTTCTGGGTCTTCTCCACCTGTCCCTTGACCTGGGACTGAATCTTATGTCCAAGTTCTAGAATTTCAAGCTGTTTGGTCAGAATACGAAGGGCCGCTTGCAAGCGCTCCTTGACATCCAGTGCCTCCAATACGGTCTGCTTATCATCCATTGAAATATTGAGATGGCTTATCACCACGTCTGCCAAAACGCCCGAATCTTCCAAACTAATTATCATCGCTCCAAGTTCTTTAGGTAGATTGGGGGACAGCTCCAGCACCTTGGAAAAGATCTGTCTGACGTTTACAACAAGGGCCTGGATCTCAAGATCATGGCTGTCTATGTGCTGTACAGGCTCCACTTTTGCCTTTATATAAGGTTTCTCCTTGGTAATCTTCAAAAGCCGAACTCTGGTGACTCCCTTAACTATAAGCCTTGCATGACCATCTTCGTTTTTGACCATCCGCAGTATCAATCCGACGGTACCTACGTTATGGAAACCAGGGGACTTTTCATCCACTTTTTTTTCGCTCATTACCGCTACAGTCCTGTCGGTGGCAAGGGCGTCATCAATCAGCTTTACAAAATTCGGCTGTTCCACTACCCAGGAAACTACCATATGGGGAAAAAGCACAAGCTCTTTACTCGGCAGCACAGGCAGCTCACGAATTGTAGTGTGCCGGCCATTTTCTTTTGTATGTGTATTTTTAATCAAATGTATATGTCCTTAACAATATTGGAATCAAAACACATCCATCTTTATTGTATCATTCGACTCTCTTCAGAGTATTCAAATAACGAGAAACTATTTTCGTAATATGCCTCTATATGGTTCGGGCCAAACATCAAAGGAATGTTAATTACACGTTCAAATGTACCATATTCAATCTCCATCTGATGAAAACGCCCTTTGTCTGAACTAATTGGTGTACATCTTCCACCAACCAGATGCAAAATTGCCCTTTAAAGATAAGATTAAGACTCTACTTGTCTACACCTGCTTTACCTGTCATAACATAAACAGCATCAGAAACTTCATAAATATCTATAGCCGGAACCCAGTCTCCCCTGAAAGGCATAATAGGCATTGAGACCCGAAAGGTATCATCCATAAGGCATTTACACGATCTTGTAGCAGTTCAAAAGCACTTTCAATCTTTATCTTTATGAACGGCATCCCTACCTCGGCAGGCATTCAATCTTCCACCACCTTCGATTCGTTCTATTCTAATGCCTTCTGAGCTTGGGACCTACAGGTAAAAGGTTTGATTTTCGGCAAACCCTCAGTATCTGAACCTTCTGACTCTAAACGACTATATCTATATTTTCGGGTAAAATAGTAAATTCTGAGTAGACAGCAGGCAAGACAAAGAATGAATTCTATCATTCATATTATATAAATATACATATTTACTCTTGACTCAAACACTGGTCTCATGTAATAAAAAGACCTCTTTTATTCCTCCTTGCCCTGATGGGATTTGCTCAATATGAATCCTGCGATCAGTGCCAAGACAATATAAGCCCATAGGGAGGCCATATATGAAATTGCGGCATTATGAAACATTTTATCTCCTCCATCCAGACCTCAGTGACGAGGAGCGTACAGCTGTCTCGGAAAAACTAAAGCAAATCATAATCAGCGGGGATGGTCAATTAATAAAGATTGATCCATGGCCTTTACAAAAACTTGCTTACAGGGTGCAAAAACAGACCCAAGGCTATTACGTAGTAATGGAGTATGGTGCCTCCGCCGAATCCATTATAGAAATCACCCGCAGGCTTCGACTGGATGAGGGCGTGATGAAATTTTTTACCACAAAGATAAGTCAGGAGTTTGATGCCGAGGCGCTTGCCAAGGCCCGGGAGGAATCCGCTTCGACTTCTGAAACTGTCGAATCTGTTGAAGAGACTTTGAATTCCGCCCAGTCCACTGAGAAAAAAGAAGAGGAACAAGACTAAATGCAAAATCCAAGAGATACAAGAGATCTAAAAGATATAAAAGATAATCGTAACAAGCGTCGACGCATATACATACGCAGAAAGGTCTGCCGCTTTTGTGCCGACAAATCTCTGGCTATAGACTATAAAGACCATAGGACTTTAAGGCATTTTATAACAGAAAGGGGAAAGATATTGCCCCGCCGTATTACCGGGACATGTGCCAAACATCAAAGACACCTGACTACGGCCATCAAGCAAGCCAGAATAATGGCCTTGTTGCCGTTCACCTCTGGGCATATTATTAAAGATTAGCGTTTTAAATCGTTAACAAGATTCAAAATTTACGAATCAACGGCTTAGATTTTCGGTAGTCCACGAATCCCTGGAGCTGAATTTTTAAGCATGAACGTCTGAAGTTTTCGTATAAAGCAGTTGGCTTATCCTTCGAATCTTTCAAGCAAATGGACTCTGGCCTCTATCGTACTTCTTTTACCCATTATTATTAATGGAATTGCACCTCTGCTCCAGCTCGTAGCACCCGGTATTCTTGTAGTATTGACTGAAGGAATCAGTCTTGCTCTGGCAAGCTCGATCATTTTGGGAAACCTGGCATTGGGGATCCTGCTCTGCTGGCTGCTCATGAGACCGGAGGCATTGATCTGGCTTATCCAGACTGCAGGGTTGTCCATGGTCCTCATGATAGCGAGAAAAAAGGATTGGTCCTGGATCAGGGCTCTTCTGGCAGGTTTTGCCTATCTTTGTTTAACGTTTGCGGTTGTGCTCAGTGCCGGATCGGACCATGATCTGCTTGACGGATATAATAAGGTTATCCAGATAATATCAGAGGAACTGGATCAAAGCCTGGCCTTATATAAAGAAAAATCATCAGGCATATATCAAGTAGAATTAGAAAAATGGTTCTATCAGTTTAAAGCGCTCGTAATACGATTTTTGCCTGGCCTCATGGGTTCGGTCTTTATAACAATAACTCTGAGCAATATATTGGTATCAAAAATATATCTGGCCAAAAGATCCGAAAACGAGGCTTTTGCGCCGACGTTCACCCAGTGGAGGCTACCTGAACTACTTATCTGGATTATAATAACAGCAGCTGTATTGGCCTTTTGGGGAGAAGGTTTTTTTAATGTCTGCGGAGAAAACATTCTGCTGGTACTCAGCAGTCTCTATTTCCTGCAGGGGCTGGCAATAGTTACTGTCTATTTCGAAAGACTGAAGGTCCATGGATTCATACGCTGGCTTATATATATATTGCTTTGCATCCAGTGGTATGGTCTAATATTTGTTGTTATTATAGGGGTGTCTGATGTATGGTTTGACCTAAGAAACAAGGCGCCGGCACCCAGAGAGTAATAAAATTCATCAACTCTCAGATATCTTTGTTATTTAAATAAACATTTTTTCGAGGTCTCAGATAAATGGAAATCATTCTTAAAGAAACTATTCCGTCCCTCGGGAAGGCGGGAGA
>CAZPDU010000182.1:0-20422 GCA_964585405.1 uncultured Thermodesulfobacteriaceae bacterium
TAGGCGGGGAAATTCCCCCGCTTCAAGGCAAGTTCTGCCGAGGCTGCCTTTGACTCCTTATCTACAAAAGACATGAGTTCCTCAGCCAGTGAAATGGCCCTGTCAGAGTTATATGGAATTCGCAAACATATAAGGAGATCAGCAAAGCCCATGACTCCCAAGCCTATCTTGCGGGTCAGGAGCGTCATATCGCGGATTTCTTCCAGAGGAAACCTGTTGACATCTATGACGTTGTCCAAAAAATTGACTGCATGCCATACTGTATCCTTAAGGGCCTGATAATCTATATTGCCATCTTTAACAAATCTGCCCAGATTGATAGAACCCAGATTACATGATTCATAAGGTAGAAGTGGTTGTTCGCCACAGGGATTCGTGCTCTCAATCTCTCCCAGATCAGGAGTAGGGTTCGACCTGTTGATTCGGTCCAGGAATACGATCCCCGGTTCACCGCTCTTCCAGGCTGAATTCACTATCTTGTCAAAAATAGCGGATGCTGATATACACCTGACCTCTTTTCCGGTCCTGGGATTAATCAGCGCATAATCGTTTCCATACTCAACTGCCTCCATAAATTTCTCTGTCAATGCCACTGAAATATTGAAGTTATTGAGTCTGTCAACATGTGTCTTGGTGCTGATAAATTCCTCAATATCAGGGTGATCTACTCTCAGAATAGCCATGTTGGCACCTCGCCTGGTGCCTCCCTGCTTAACTGTTTCAGTAGCTACATCAAATATGGTCATGAAGGAAATCGGACCGCTTGCGATACCCTGTGTGGATTTGACCCGGTCTCCCTTGGGACGTATTCTCGAAAAAGAAAAGCCTGTGCCTCCGCCGCTCTTATGAATCATAGCAGTATGCTGTATTGCCTCAAAAATGCTTTCAATAGAATCATGAATCGGAAGCACGAAGCAGGCGGATAGCTGTCCAAGTTCTCTACCCGCGTTCATTAGTGTAGGTGAATTAGGTAAAAACTTGAGAGAAGTCATGATTTCATAAAAAGTCTCGGTAATGGCATCTATATCGGCATTCTTATTATATATAAGATCTGCCTTGGCAATTGTCTCCGCCACCCTCCTGAACATATTTTCAGGTGTTTCGAAATTTTTGCCCTGATCATCTTTCTTCAGATATCTGCGGGCCAATACAACAAGTGCATTGTCAGTCAGCTGCAAATCTGTATTGGGAAGACGGGTGTCCAGAGCATTTGATGTAACCGTTCGACTGGATTCTATTAAATTTGTCATTGATATATGACCTCGATTTTTATCTTGTTAAGGAAATTGCTATACTTGCCCCTATCTGAAATCAAAGGATATCTTTTTGAAGATTAAATCAATCATTCAGATTGTTTTTTCTAAGAGATTACTAATAAATATATACAATATATAGTAGATTAATATTCTTTAAACCTCTATTTATGTATCGGTTGATTTAATTTAAAAATAATTTTTGAATTATCCAGATAATTATATGGAGATTTTACCCTGCTGATATGTCAGTTAGAACATGAAAATAGTTGACATGGATCTCGGTTAGTGGGAATTTAACTTTTTCGGGCTGCATTTACAAACGCTTGTTGTAGGCATTTTTTAATCATCATGAATTTAAGAATTTACAATACTTTTACCCGCAGAAAAGAGGTCTTTGAGCCCATGACTTCAGGATATGTGCGCATGTATGTGTGCGGCATAACGGCTTATGATCGTTGTCATATTGGGCATGCCCGTTCAGCTGTAGTATTTGATGCGGTGTTACGTTACCTCAGATATAGAGGATTTGAGGTAAATTTTATAAGGAATTTTACTGACATCGATGACAAGATCATCAACCGGTCCATTGAGGAAGGAATTTCCCCCGAGGCCCTTGCAGATAGAGAGATAAGACATTTCTCTCAGGATATGGATGCACTGGGAGTATTATGTGCTACAAAAGAACCAAGGGCAACAGAACACATTCAGGAAATTATAGAACTAATAGAGATATTGATAACCAAGGGCCATGCTTATACCTCGGGAGGTGATGTATATTTCTCTGTGCGTAGTTTCTCAGGCTATGGCGCCTTATCCCGAAGAAATATAGCAGAAATGCGGGCTGGGGCAAGGATAGCCGTTGTAGAAGAGAAACAAGACCCTATGGATTTTACTTTATGGAAGGCGGCGAAACCCGGAGAGCCCAAATGGGATAGTCCATGGGGTCCAGGCAGGCCAGGATGGCATATTGAATGCTCCGCCATGAGCATGAAGTATCTGGGGCCTACTCTGGACATACATGGCGGTGGTCTGGATCTTATATTTCCTCACCACGAAAATGAACGTGCCCAATCTGAAGCGGCAACAGGAAAGACTTTTGTCCGTTTCTGGATGCACAACGGCTTTGTAACGATCCTTAGCGAGAAAATGTCAAAGTCCCTGGGAAATTTTGTAACCATACGGGAGATTCTGGAGAAACACCATCCTGAGGTACTCAGGCTTTTTCTCCTTTCCAAGCATTATCGCAGTCCCCTCGATTATAGTCCTGACATCTTGATGGAGACTACTTGCGCCCTGGATCGATGCTATACGGCCCTTTCCGAGGCAATACATCTGGCAGAAAGGCCGATAAAAAAACAGCGGCTGCTTACTTATGAGGCAAAGGAAAGCATAGACACACTTGATCATCTTAAAGATCGATTTGAGTATGCCATGGATGATGATTTCAATACCGCACAGGCCATTGGTCACCTCTTCGATGGTGTCAGGGCCTTAAATCGCCTTGGGCAGGAAGCTGAAAAGAGGCCTTCGGTCCTTTACGCAGAACTATTGAAGTTTGGAGTACAGGCAATCCGGGATACTTTCAGGGTGCTGGGTTTGCTCAATCAAGAGCCTGATGCATACCTTAAAAATAGGAATCTCGAGGCGCTGGGCCTACTTGGGATGACCGAGGCCGATGTATTGAAGGTCATTAAGAATAGGACCAGGGCCAGAGAGGAAAAAGATTGGGCTACTGCAGACAGCATCAGAGATGCGCTAGAAGCTAAGGGAATAATCCTTAAAGACGGGCCTGAAGGGACCTTCTGGACAATTAAACCTTCGGCTTAATTTTTATCTTTTTTGAGAAAGACCTGCTATGTCGCCGGATAAAAGATATATCTCAATAGATTTTAGTAAAAACAATTTGTTAGAGAGAAATAAAGGGCTTTCTATCATCTTGGACATTAGTAACTTTCTCTCATCGTCTCAGAAACTCGACGATATTTTAAATGGAGCAGCATTTAAGATGCTCGAACATTTTGAATTTGACGCCTGCAGGATCTACCTGCTGGACAAAAGTGGCCGGCATTTGCATCTGTCTGCATGTCGGGGAACCGATCCCGGAGGTCTTGAATATGTGGAGTTAGGAGAAGGTTTTACGGGAAAGGCAGCCAGTACAAGGTCTTTCGTTGCTCAGCATGTCTCTGAGCTTGAGGATAAGCAAAGGGGCATACTGCTTGCGAACAAGGGTTTTAAGATCATCATGTGCGTTCCCCTCATTGCTGTTGGTCAGGTTGTAGGTGTTATGAACCTGGCATCCGGTAAACTGATTAAGTTAGATCAAGAAATGATAGATCTTTTTGAGGTAATAGGGAATCAAGTATCGGTAGCAGTAAAAAATGCATGGCTTTATGAAAATATCCTGAAAAAGAAAGATAAATTATCTGAGTCAAAAAAAATGATTGAATTTTTCGCTTACTCGACATTTCATGATCTCAAAGGCCCTGCTGTCGCGATCCACGGCATCTCCAAACTCCTTATCAAAAAATATGGCCATGTATTAAATGATAAGGGTAGAGGTTATTGTGAAAAGATCCAGCAGACATCTGAACAGATAGTAACTTTGGTGGAGAGAATAAACATATATGTACAGGCAAAGGTTGCACCTTTAAATATTGAAGACCTCAAAATCGGGGAGATATTTAATGAGTTAAAGGATGAATTTTTTTCTGTTTTAGACAGCCGCCACATCAAATTAATTGAGCCCATAGCAGACAGTGTAATCAGGGCAGACAGGCTTTCGTTCATGAGGATCCTGCGCAATCTTGTGGACAATGCGCTCAAATACGGTGGAGATAAATTGAGTGAAATCAGACTTGGTTACAGAGAAGAAAAAGACTTTCATATCTTTTCAGTCAGCGATGACGGCGTTGGAATTAAGAAGGATCAGTGTGAAAAGATTTTCCAAATCTATCAGAGGGAAAAGACCTCTAAGGGAATTGCCGGCGCTGGTTTGGGCCTTGCGGTTGTTAGGGAGCTCGCAAAAAGGCATGAAGGGAAGGTTTGGGCTGAGCCAGGAGAGAGAAAAGGGGCCACCTTTTATGTTGCAATATCAAAGAAACTGTAAGGGGGATAAAAAAACCAGAAATATTTCTGTTTTAATAACATAGAGGGCCAAAATTTTAACAATAGTCCTTTACAGTACTTATTAAATTCATTACTACCGAGGCGTATGAAGAGATGCCCTTGTATTTTGGGAGAATACTCAACTCCTAATTATTAAGCCTATTTCTCAAAATCAGTTCCAGTTCCCAACACAGAAATAGTTCTTTGCCTGACTGCATCCTCAGATCTGAAAGTTGTTCCGGGCTCAGCACATCGGTAATTTGTGAGCATAGATAATTGACACAAAAGTGGTGTCGTGCGAAGAGCTGACAGCCTTTAGGACCCAGAAACAGACAGTCTTTTCTCCCAAGGCGTTCAGTGGGTATTTTTGTTTTTAAAAGCAAATTGAGCAGCAATAAAAATTCGTCATACCAATCCTCAATACCAGCTCCGCAGCAACCGCCGTTTGGAATCTTGGTCGCGCATATGGCACATTCATTCATTACACCAAATATCTCCATCAGCTTGTAGCTTTTTAAAATCTCATTTCTGTAAAGTTCGAGGAGCCGGGCAATTTCGTTGTCTGCTGCTAGATCTTTCCCATATTTTTTCCATAAATATCTGGCGAGCTCAATTTTTTCTTCAATAGATATTTCGTTTGAGTATAAAGTAAAATCCGGCATTGTCTCTAGCGGCCCTTTAATATCTTGATTCAAATCGATTTATATATGAGAGTGGTTGTAGATGAATGATTTTAAAAAATCAGGCGCATAAAATCTTCTGCCAATATTATGGGGCCCTTATAGATTTTGCTGCAAGGTGTCATCAGGTCATGCTCATCGCAATTAGGATAAAAATGATTAAGCAGCAATCGCTTAACTCCGGCATCCCTGGCAATTTTCCCCGCTTCAGATGGAGTCAGGTGCCCCTGGATCTTGTAGCCTTCAGGAGCCGCGCACTCCAAAACCAGAAGGTCGGTGTCCTGAGCCAACTCTATCAGTCCATCACAGAAATCAGTATCTCCTGAAAATACCACTGATTTGCCGGCCGATGTCTCGATTCGATAGGCTAGACTTTGAGGTGTATGATTAGTTGGTGTACTTCGTATCGTAAGAGGAAAGACCTGCATTGCTGCCTTCATCTCCCTTGGTATTTCTTCAAATATGACTTTACCAGGCTCAGGCTCCACCCAATGACCGAATGCCTGTATTAAAGATTGATAAAATTGTTTGAGACCTTCGGCAGCCATGACCATCACAGGGGAATTCCTCCGATATCCGGGCGTATACCTTGTAGCAAAAATAAAGGGTGCCAGTTCCCCTATGTGATCGGGGTGAAAGTGTGTATAGAGCACTATGTCGAGCGCATCATAAAATATGCCGGCCTTAGCAAGTTGTCTTAAGGTCCCCGATGCGCTGTCTATGAGCAAGGTTTGCCCTTCCGCTTTCAAGCAGGTAGCAGGCCCTGCACGCCTAATGGACGGGACACCTGTGCCACTGCCAAGTACAATTATCTCTATCATTTTTTTTAACCCCTTTTCCTAATTACTTGGATGAGTATCAGACGTTTGGATAAGGTTTACGATTTAGGATTCAGAGTTAAAAGATTGACAGAGGAAAAACAGCCCTGAACTTTTAGGCATGAACCCTTCGGACGATTACCTAAAATTTAAAGGGACCAGCTCTATCTCTCCCCAAGTGCCAAGTTTTGTCCCCTTGATAATCACTCCCCCTAGAATCCCTGAGATTTTTTTTAAGGCATTCAGACCATGTTTTATATCCTTCTCTGTTATTATCATATTACCTATAGACGTTGCAGCGGCATCTGCCAAAGATACGGATTGAGACACTACAGTCACTGCATCTGCCTTTCCGAAACTCTTTGAGTGGCCCACTGTACCTGATGAGGTACATATTCCTAAAGTCATACTGCTTGGCGCAACTACAATGCCGACCCGTCTGCTAAGTGGTGATGTGCCTGCTAAAATGACTGAAGTGATTGGCTCAAAGACCCTGAGAAATACGTCTCCTCCATTTTCCACTATTACTTCGCCTGAAGTAATCTCCACACATCTTTTTCCAATATATTGGGCAATAGCTCCGGCCACTGCGGCCATTGGACCGACACCGGCAGCTGCAGAACTTTCTAGCATGTCCCTCACTACGACAGGCGCAAAGGGGTTATAAGGTAATGGGGTATAGCTTTCGAGAAAACCCGGGTGACTGCGGGCATAATCCTCAATAGAGAGCCGGACCTCTATGACCAATGCCGAGACTTCATTTTCAAGATTCCGGTCAGATTGTATATGAAGATCAGTTTCCTTGTGGCAGACTTGGAAGCTGGTCAGGCCATTTCTGGCTATAAGGGAGCGGTATGTGCGCTTTTCGCCCACCGGCTTCAGGCCAGAATGTCCCCAAGTTCCCGACGTGGGGGACGCGTGAGCAGCTCGTTAACCGCGTCTTTAGGGTTGATGCCTTGATACAGCACCCTGTAGACCTGATTTATGATCGGCATCTCGACGTTGTATTTGTCGGCCATGGCATAGACGGATTTCGTGGTCTTAACACCTTCAGCTACCATGTTCATTTTACTCAATATGTTGTCAATGCACTGGCCTTCACCGAGCTTTAGTCCAACGTGGCGATTCCGGCTCAGATCTCCAGTACAGGTAAGTACAAGATCTCCAAGACCGGCAAGTCCTGCGAAAGTCATAGGATTGGCTCCCAATCTCATCCCTAAACGTGACATCTCTGCGAGTCCTCTGGTAATCAGGGCTGCTCTTGTATTGGTCCCAAATCCCATTCCGTCTGATATGCCGGAGGCGATAGCCATAACGTTTTTCAAAGCCCCGCCCAGTTGAACACCTACAAGATCAAAGCTGGTATAAATCCTTAAGGTCTCGGTAGTAAAAAGGTCCTGTAGAGCCTTGCATAGTTTATGTTCTGAGGCTGCTACAGTGATAGCGGTTGGGATGGAAGCTGCCACTTCTTTAGCAAAACTTGGACCGGAAAGGGCGGCCACTCTGCCGGACAGCCTTGAGGGGAGTACTTCCTCCATGATCTCCGTCATGGTCAGCAGTGTCCTGTTTTCTATTCCCTTGCTGGCAGAGACCAAGGCATAAGGAAGATTTGGCGATTTTGAATGATCTTTAAGGGTAACTGAGACCTGTTTTGCGACCTCTCTGAGACCATGTGAAGGTATCACAAAGAGAATAACCTCTTTATCCGTGACAGCTTTTGAAATATCTGAGGTTATTTCCAGTGCGGCGGGCAACTCAAACCCAGGAAGGTATAGGGTGTTTTCCCGATTTTCGCGGATTTGTTTCGCAAACTTATGATTTCTGGCCCAAAGAACCGTTTTGATTCCTTTTTTAGTCAGGAGTATGGCAAGGGTAGTTCCCCAACTTCCTGCACCCAATACACCTACACTTTTCATTTTTCGTCCTGTTCCGCCAACTTTGCCACCGCTGCCAGGTGATCTCCTTTCTGTATGCGTATCAGGCGTACGCCCTGGGTCGATCGACCTATTATGCGTACGTCCTGAACGCCTATTCGAATAATATTTCCTCCGGCGCCGATCAGCATGACCTCGTCATTGTCGTTAACAAGGATTACACCTACTACATGCCCCACTTTTTCTGTGGTCTTGATATTGATTACGCCCCTTCCACCTCTTGATTGCACGCGGTATTCGTTTACCCAGGTTCTCTTCCCATAGCCATTTTCAGTGACCGTAAACAGTGTATTCTGGGCTTCCGAGATTACCACCATTGCGACTACGCGATCCCCTTTTGATAGCCTTATGCCTCGCACACCTGCCGCAGTCCGCCCCATGGTTCTTACGTTGTTTTCAGGAAACCGAATGCTGTGTCCATTTCTGGTGCCAAGAAATATATCGGCCTCGCCATCCGTAATAGCGGCTGCTATGATTTCGTCGTTTTCGCGCACTGTGGCTGCAATAATTCCTGCCGGTCGAGGTCTTGAAAAGGCATCAAGAGAGGTTTTTTTGACCACTCCATTCTTTGTTGCCATAACCACAAAACGATCTGGTTCAAAGTTACGTACCGGCACTACAGCTGCGATATGCTCATCGGCATCCCTGTCAATCGGTAAAAGATTTATGAGGGCTTTGCCCCGACCCGTTCTGGATGATTGTGGAATTTCATGTACCTTCAGCCAGTAAAGCCTTCCCAGATTGCTGAAGCAGAGGAAATAATCATGAGTGGAGGCCACAAACAGATCCTCAACGAAATCTTCCTGTTTTTCAGCTAATCCAGTAATACCTTTTCCCCCCCGTTTTTGGCTGTGATATAAACTAAGAGGGTTACGCTTAATATAGCCACTGTGTGATAGTGTTACTACCATGTCCTCTTCAACTATTAAATCTTCGATACTAATCTCTTCAGGGTCTCCAATTAACTCAGTTCGTCTGGGAATAGCATATTCGTCTCTAAGGAGCCTGAGTTCTTTTTCAATAATTTCCAGTACCATGGCATCACTTGCCAGGATCTTTTTATAGGTTTTGATATCATTCAGTAGTTGCTGATAATCTTCCAATATCTTTTTTCGCTCGAGGCCGGTCAGACGCTGAAGTTTCATGTCGAGAATTGCCTGGGCCTGAATAGTTGTGAGTCCAAAATGTTCAATAAGTCCTAATTTGGCCTCTGCAGGGTTGCCAGATTCACGAATCAGGGCCACTACTGCATCCAAATTGTCAAGTGCTATCTTGAGTCCTGTGAGTATATGAGCACGTTCTTCGGCCTTATTCAGGTCATATGTAGTACGCCTTATGATGACGGTTTTTCTGTGTTGCAGAAAGTGCGCCAAGACCTCTTTGAGGTTGAGGAGCTCCGGCTTGCCATTGACTATGGCGAGAAGGATAATCCCGAAAGAGCTTCCCATAGCCGTATGTTTATAGAGATGATTAAGGATAACCTGCGCAATCCCCTCTTTCTTCAGCTCCACTACGATCCTCATTCCGTCCCGGTCGGATTCATCCCTTACAGCGTGGATACCTTCAATCTTTTTATCACGGGCTAATTGGGCGATTTTTTCCACCAGCTTTGCCTTGTTAACCTGGTATGGGATCTGGTTAATAACTATTTGTTCCCGCTTGCCCTTAGCCTGCTGCTCCACTACAGCACTGGCCCGCGTTTTAATGATTCCTCGCCCTGTCTCATAGGCTGACTTGATACCACTCTTTCCGCATATAAAGCCTGCAGTCGGAAAGTCAGGACCTGGAATATATTCCATAATATCGGCTACGGTCATGTTTGGATTGCGTACAAGGGCGATCAGTGCATCCACTACCTCACCGAGATTGTGAGGAGGAATACTAGTGGCCATTCCCACGGCTATACCGGATGAACCATTGATTAATAAATTCGGAACCTTGGAAGGAAGCACGACGGGTTCTTCAAGAGAGTTGTCATAATTAGCGGCAAAATCCACAGTTTCCTTATCGATATCCGCCATGAGTTCATGCGCCAGTTTGGTTTGACGGATTTCTGTATAACGCATGGCCGCTGGGGCATCTCCGTCGATCGATCCAAAGTTTCCTTGACCGTCGACAAGGGGATAGCCCATGGAAAAATTCTGGGCCATTCGTACTATGGCATCGTAAACTGCCGAGTCTCCATGGGGATGATATTTACCTATGACATCACCTACTATGCGCGCTGATTTTTTATAGGGTTTATTATAGTCGTTTTTCAGATTCTGCATGGCATAGAGTATGCGTCTGTGTACCGGCTTGAGTCCATCCCGGACGTCGGGCAAGGCCCTTCCGATTATCACGCTCATAGCATAATCGAGATAGGACTTTTTTAGCTCTTCGGCAATGCCACACGACTTGGTGGTTCCAGAAAATAATTCTATCTGTTCCTGCATTTTAGCAGACTCCTGACTTGTAAGGTTTCATTGTTAAGGAAAGGTCGATATGATGATTAGCTCAGGCTAGTCCCTGTTGTGGTCATAGTAAGCTGGCAGTGTTTCACACCCTTAAGGGCTTTTAACTTATTGGTAAGATTACGCACTGCAACAGCTTCACCTCGGACAACAACTACCTCCAGGCAATTGCAATGATCCAAGTGAATATGCTGCGAGACTATAACATATTCTGGGAAATTATGGTGAATATCAATAATTGAATTTAACAATTTTCTCTTGTGGTGGTCAAATACATAAGTGATCACGCCTACCACCTTTTGTCCCTTAAGCTCTTTTCCCCACTCCCTCTCTATTAATTTTTCCCTTATGAGGTCACGAATGGCCTCTGACCTGTTTTTGTATGCCCGTTCTCGTATATATTTATCAAATGTACGAATTAGATCATAAGGGATAGAAACTCCGAATCTTGCTATTGACTTATCTTCTTCTTTTTCCATGCCATTGCTGAAATATTGGTTCTTACGTTTTTAAGTTGAGAGCCTGGGGCCGAGCAATCCGCAAGTTTTAGTGAATTGTTGATAAGAAGTGTGAGAAATCCTCTTAACCATAGGCGATACGTTTCAGTCATTTGGTTTTGTTGTTGATCCCTTTCAAGGCAGAAGTAATCCGTTGGTAAAAATAGTTTAAGATAAAATGCCTCTCAAGGTTTATGGAAATATATTGAAGTAATCGGGGTGCTACTTACTTAATAAAAAACTAACTCCAAGTTTGCCCTTGATCCAAGACCCTAGATTTCATATCATACTTTCACGATACACCAATTTAAATAAACCATTTTATCTATATATTGTCAATGAGTTAAGTCTGTTAAGCAATCAACAAAAAAGGCCCTGTGAAGGGCCTGTAAAGAGATTTACGGGGCGTAACAGCACCGCCCCTTGGTCATAAAATGATCGTTATTTATAGGGCAATCTGTACTAAATTTACATTGGAAGTATATGAGGTTGAAGGATTATTACCAACTCGCGCCTCACTTTTGTCTTGAGCTCATTTCTGAAGGCCCATTTAATAAAGGGAATTCTGCCAAGTACCGGTATTTCTGAACTGTCACTATCGCTAATTTGATCAATCAGCCCGCCGAGAATCAGCAGGTCGCCATCCCGGACCTTTGCCATGGTTGACATCTGCCGGAGTTTTACTATAGGTAGTCCGACTTCCAAATTTGCATCACCAAAAGTCTTGTATTCAATCGGCCTCTGGAGTTGGGAAGTTACAGGGGTCAAATATAAAACCACTTCATCTTCCTCAAGCACATTGCATAAAACAAAAAATGCCAATCCTGACAGGATGTCATCAGTATCAACACTGTAATCTACCTCGCCGCTTTCGCCGCTTCTCAAGGCTGTTATCTTACTGATGTAGCGGACAGATTCACCAACGGTCAAAACACCAGGAGACCCATTGAGCAGATTCAGGCGTGGTTCTGATACGGTATGTACATTACCCTGTTCTTCCATGGCATTCACAAATAATTTGAAATCTGTAGGAGCAAGACTGACCTTTCCCAGCAGGCGCAGGCCTTCGCGTGTGGTAGTACCCAAATCAGTGTAGTTTACTTCGTACACGTTACCTTGATCACCATATTCAACCTCGCCGCTGATTAAAGAACTGCCTCTTTCAGCGGCCTTCAGTACCTTAGACCAATCGATTCCCTTGGCAGATTCCTCTGAGAGTTCTACCTCCAATATGTGGGCCTTTATAGATACCTGACAGAATAACCACTTTTTTAATGTGTCTATATATTTTTTAACAGATTTATGTAATGTTTCAGTTGTTGTTACCGTTATAATCCCCAGAGATTCATCAACAGTATATTCTCCATCTCCAGATCTGCGCCATGTGGCAGATTTTAATTGGCTACGAGAGGCTTCCATCGCTGCCCTAGCTTCGGCTTCATAGCTTCCCGCATATGATCCGTCCTTAGAACTTGTACCGGATCCTGATACTATGCCGCCAGCCCCGGTTGAACCTCCTCCCTTTGACTGACCACTGCCTGCTATACCCGCCTCTCCTTTAGCTGTTGCATCAGTCTTCGAGCTATATCCCTCACTTATCCTTAATATAACATCTAAATTCTGCCTAATACTCTTCCATACGTCAAAACGGTTGATGTAGCGCGTAGTTTTTTCCTCTGCCCAATCCGTTTCAGTCCCCGATTTAACCGTCATCATGCTCAATTCACCCAGGTTATCAACACTCGTGGCGCCACCAAGCATATTGCCGCCGATAGACGCAGTAAATTCGTTAGCTACATTAGGCATGGCAATTATATAATTAACCGTTTTCCCGTAGCCAATAATAAGGGTATTATTTTTAAATTCATACCAATAATCCAGTTGTCTCAGCATATTTTCTAATGCTTTCCAAAAATCGTCGTCAGGCTTAATATCAACGTCTATTAAGATGTCCTGTACAGCGTCTGAATTCCAGCTAACGGTAAAGCCTTTCAGTTGAGCCAAAGCCTTGATCGCTTCTCGCAAGCTTACTGTTTTGTCGCGAGATGAAATGCTCGCACCAACTTTTAGATCCGGAAGTCCTGAAGTACTTTTTTTAACATCGATATCCTCAACCGTGAACGAAGGTTGCCAGTTCACAGACGGGCGTGACGCAGGCGGAGCATTTTGATCAGATGATTTTTCATCCTGAATTTCAGACTGTGAATCCAGGTCTGGATTTTCTATTATTTGATCAACCTGAGGTATTGACTGGGAAGTATTTGAAAGGCTTTGGTTGGAAGCCGCGCAGCCGGTAATGGCAATTAACAGGAATAACAAAAGCATGCCCCTTATATCATGCCAAATCCGATATAATATGTTGTCTAATTTATTCATATGGGAGCACATCTTTATTCCTCCATAAATGCTAAAAACGATTTTATCTCGTCTATCGAAATTAGAAATTCGAAATCAGATAATGCATAAAATCTTATTGTTGGTTTTTTCCGTTTCTAATTCCTAGTCTCAAGTTACACCGCCAAAATTCAAAAATTAGAATTCAAAATTGCGTATGAACGGCATTTTTTTAACCTATTTAACCGTCGTCAATGTTTTCATTCGTTCCGTTGCATATAGCTGTGATTTCAGGGGAATTGACTTGCCTCCCTGCGAGACTGCTCGGTATTCAATTATTGCCCGGTCAAATTGACCCAGATGTTCATAGACTTTCGCCCGAAGCAGCATGGCGTCTGCAGAAAGTTCATAATTGACCTCGATGTTGTTTAACAGCCGTAGCGCTTGTCGATACTCGTCTTCAGCCTCACAGAAAACCGCATAATTATATAACGTGTTCAAAGAAGGTATAGGCGAGGTATCCAGTGCACGTTCAAAATAAATTTTTGCCTCTTCATTCTTCCCCATCCTGGCCAGCGCTACTGCGGCAAAGGTGGTCGCTTCAGTGTCTTTGGGCGCGAAACGAAGCGTTTTTCTTGCAAAATTAAAAGCGGTCAGCTCTTGGCCCCCCGGACCAAGGGCCAGTGCCGATATTTTTTTAGACAGCGATACGTTTTCCGGCCAGATATCTGATGCCTCTGTATACAATTTTAATGCAGGGCCAATTGCCATCTGCTTTTCAAGCTTGGCAGCCTGGGCAATAAGTTCCTGCGCCTTGGCAACGTCTTCGATGGGAGTCTGGATATCCATAACGCGCTCAACCTTGATACCGCCCTGCGGCTTCCCTTCAACGGGAATTCCATCTTTGTCGATGATGAGTTCCTGATCTTTTTCGATAAGAAGAGGCTCGATCTGAACATCAAGGGAGGCGACCGATCCTTTATCCCCAACCCATTCAAGGGATTTGCCAACAGGATAAATCATAATGGTATTATGACGCTCTATGCTATCCAATCCCTTTAGATTCTTAATTACATCAAGGACAAAGGTCCAGGGCACATCTTCAAGGGCCAGCGTTATGGTACCCTTTACCGACTCATCTACTACGATATTTTTGCCACTAACCTGACCTAGCAAGCGAAATACGTTATGGAGATCAACCTTGAAGAGATCCACGCTAATTTTATCTTTGGCTGCATCACGTATTAATTTTGCCGACGAATCATTGCCATAAATATCGCTCGATTCTGATCCTGTAAAATATTCTGTTTTATCCGATTTTGTACTATTACCCGAGCTTGGACGGCTGGATTCAAGTTCAGCTATCCAGCGGGATATATCGTTTTGCTCTGATCTATTCCGGCTTGATTCACTGGCTATTGAAGGCATATTGTCAGACATCCAGCAGAATAATCCGATCAAAAAGATAATCAAAAGGCGTGAGATTTTCCGTTGGCAACCCATTATTTTCCCTCCGGATGTAGTAACAGTACCCTGTTCTGCAAAGTCAGCTCACCGCGAATATCTTCCAGTTCTTCTTCTACGATTACTCTGTTTGGAAGGATCTTTTTAACCCTGCCGTTTCGATAGCCAATCCGCAGTCCGGGCTGCAAGAAGTACCCGATTCCAGCAGCATCCTGGGCCATTGCAATTCTATTACCTTTATCATTGGAAATAATGCCTACCAGCGTCAGCTGGCCGACGTCCATACACTCCAATGGGGTGGCGCAAATTTCCGGCCTTTCGGACTCTTTTTTGGGTTGTCGTTTCGTAGCTATTTGTTTAGAAACTTTCGGTGCTGTCTTCAAAAACGGCTGAAACGGATCGGGCTTTCCGTTTGAGCTGTAACAATAAGTAACAGGTTGCATGAGATGTTCCAGTCTTACCTGAAAATCCTTTTCTTTTTCAGAATTAATTTGGTTTGCTTTTTTCGTAACAGAAGTTTTTGCGGGAGTTACGGTAGTCTTATCTTTACATCCGGACAAAAAACAAAGGCCATATAAAGAAATAGTGATAAGTACACTTATATATATAGCAAATTTTCTATAATAGATTTGTGTTTTTACCTGCATACTCATATCATCTTATTTCAAATTTTAATGCGTTAACAGTTATCTTCTTTTTTTCTTTTTTGCGTTCGCATTCTTTTTTGCCTGTTGTTCTTCCGGACTGAGAAAACGATATGTTACGGCGTTACAACGGGTGTTTATTATCCATGTGGCGTCTCGCTTATCTTCTTGATCTGCATTGGACGACTCTACGGTCCCTTTTATTGGTGCTATTTCACCTATCCCTTCGGTATTTTGACCACTGCTTGCTGATCCCTTCTGACTCCAGACTTTGGTGGTTTGCTTGGCCTTTCCCATTGAGACCGATTTTATATGTACTATACGAGCCATGTTACTTATATTATTAAAGAAATCAACTGTACTGTGAAATGGACCGTTGAATTCCATGCTAATGGGAATGGCAGCGTAAAAGGTCTTCGGCTGTTCCGTCTGTGGCTTAAAGGATAAAAAGTCCAGCCGCGCCTCATTACCAAGTGAGGAAATTTCAGGCAAAAAAGTCGGTATGTCTTTTTTTTCAGGCAATAGCTTCAGTGCCTTCTGTAAAATTTCCTCCATGGTCTTCAATTCTTTTTCCAATTGGGGAATCTGCTTGGATTTTGCTTCCAGCTTGACAAGTTCCTGCCTCTGCTTCGGGATCTTCTCCGACAAAGTTTTTATCTCTTCTAGACGGACGGACAGGAAAAAAAACCAGAATAGGGCAATAGGAATAACTAAGACTAGTAAGCATATGCCGGCCTTCTGCCATACAGGAAGCGCATAGACAGATTGGAAAAGTCCAGGAGGTATCTTAAGGCTGGGTTTGTTAAATTTCACGACTTCTTAGCCCTCTTTGCAACATTCTCGTTTTTGTTTTTCTGTTGTTGAGTTCCAACACTTACTCGAAGCTCAAACTCCATAAGGGCGTGTCCCTGGACCGACTTCTGTTTGGTATTTATCAAGCTTACTGATCTACACATCGGCGATTTTTCCATGCGACGCATAAAAAGTGCTACCGTATGGTTGTCAAGGGCGACTCCATCAAGTTGCACATTACTTGTATTAAAGTTTAAATTTGTAAGCCATAAACGATCAATAGGAATTGAACTCACAATTTCATCCAGGATTTTAACTGTTATTGTGCGACCTTCTTGGAGTTCTTCTATAGACTTAAATTTGTCTTCGACTTGTTTTCGTTGTTTGTTTACTCTTTCTATTTTTTTATTTACGTATGCATATTGAGCTTTTTTTTCTTCTAATGATGCCAACTCTTGTCTTTGAGCTACTACCTTTCCTTGAATCGTCAAACCTGCAGCCAATAAAGCAACTGCCAAAAGGATCAAGAACAAGAAGAAGACTGAAATCTGCTGGCGAACGGCCTCTTTTTTACGCCATTCTCGAATTGGAAGGAGGTTTATTTGAATCATTTTGTCAGAGTCCTCAACGCGAGGCCGGTTGCTATTGCCATTTGTGGAGCGACAGAGGAGATATATTCAGGTTCTATGCCACGATCCACAGCAAAACCGCGCAGGGGATTTAATATGTTCACCGGCAGGCCTATTATGTCGCTAAAGAGTATGTCGAGTTCTTTTAAAAAGGCTGAACCTCCGCTTGTGTAAAGATGTGTAGGATATGTTTCTGCGCTCGAGTTTGCCTTAAAGAAATCTATTGCCTTTCTAAGTTCTAATGCCCAAGCATCACATAACTCTCTGCAAACCGCGGTTACTTCTTTGGTGATTGCAACATCGGAACTGCCGGTAATCTTTATTTTTTCTGCGTCTCCATATTCCAGCCCTGTGGCTTCCTGGATAGCCTCTGTGAGTTGAGCGCCTCCAAATGCCATGTCTCTTGCAAAAATAGATGTGCCTTGTAAAATTATATTAATGTTTGTCTTCTGGGCTCCTATATCTACCAAGACAATAGGTTCTGTTAAAAGACCAAAAGCACCCTCAAAGGCATTCCCAAGGGCAAATGCATCTACATCAACTATTGCCGGACATAAACCAACCTCCTGTGTAAGAGAGGCGTATTCGTCAACAATCTCTCTTTTGGCAGCAACAAGAAAAATTTCTGTTCCGCTGTTTTTTTTGTGTCCTCCATTCAGGGCATGAAAATCCACATAGACTTCTTCAATTTCAAATGGTACATATTTTTCCGCTTCGAAAATAAGATTTCTTTCTATCTCACCTTCGTCCTGATACGGAACAATTATTTTCTTGACAATGACGGAATAGCCAGCGATAGATGTGGCCGCATATTTAACTTTTGGTCGAAGGTTGTATAAAAGTGCCTTTAGTACCTTTGCAACTTTATCTGGTTCTTTTATTGAGCCGTCTACTATGGCTTGAGGTGGGACCAGCGCACGGCCAATTGATTTGATAACAGGGCCTGTGCCGTTGCTGGATAGCTCTAGAATTTTAATGCTGTGCGAACCTATATCCAGCCCCAATATCGGGCGTTGATGCTGTCCCCAGTTCATCGACAGAGAAGGAATTTTCATTTTAAATATTCCCAGAACATATAAAATCCTTACATTATTGGACTCAGATACATTATCGGTTTATTCGCAAAGCTAGGATAAATTTTTTATATTTACTATTTCGGTAGATTTCTTTTTTTTCTTAACTTTATATGAAAAAATGTTCTTTAAATAATGTTTACTGTTAATTGTTGAAAAAGTTCAATATCCTTAATTGTCTGTTAATCCCTGGATAACTTAATCCGGGAACTCGTAATGATTTGAAAGACTAAATGTATGACTGATCCGAAAAAAATTCGTAATTTTTCGATAATTGCCCACATCGATCATGGCAAATCTACGCTTGCTGATCGTATTCTGGAATTCACCGGTACTGTATCCTCCAGGGAAATGAAACAGCAGTTTCTTGATCAGATGGAACTGGAGAGGGAAAGAGGGATAACTATCAAGGCCCAGACGGTCAGACTTAAATACCAATCAGAAGATAAAGAGACCTATGTGCTTAATCTGATAGAGACTCCCGGCCATGTGGATTTTTCTTATGAGGTCTCGAGAAGCCTTGCAGCCTGTGAAGGTGCTCTTCTGGTGGTTGATGCCACTCAGGGCGTGGAGGCTCAGACCCTGGCCAATGTCTATCTGGCACTGGACAATGAACTTGAGATCATACCGGTGTTGAATAAAATTGATTTGCCCAGCGCAGACCCTGAAAGGGTTGCACACGAAATAGAGGATATTATAGGTCTCGATACTTCCGGGGCTATACTGGCAAGTGCAAAAGAAGGTATTGGTACAGGAGAGATTCTGGAGGCAATAATAAAACGCATTCCACCTCCCGCAGGAGATTCCAGCCATCCTCTTAAGGCACTTATTTTTGATTCATGGTTTGATTCGTATAGAGGGACAGTTGTATTGATAAAGATTGTCGAAGGTATACTTATGCCTGGAATGCGAATACGTATGATGTCTACAAATCAGACCTACGAAGTAGATAGGATAGGTATTTTTACTCCGCATCCTGTAGAAAGTGATCAACTGACTGCGGGGGAAGTTGGATTTCTTACTGCCGGCATAAAGGCCGTACGTGATACACGTGTTGGAGATACCATCACAGAGGAAAAACGTCCTGCCGCGAGCCGTTTGCGTGGCTTCGAGCCGGTAAAGCCCATGGTATTTTGCGGTCTTTATCCACTAGATCCAGCTCAATATGATCAGTTAAAAGAGGCCGTAGAAAAGCTGTGGTTGAATGATCCGGCTTTTTCTTATGAACCTGAAAGCTCCACAGCCTTGGGTTTCGGATTCAGGTGCGGTTTTCTCGGGCTTCTTCATATGGAAATTGTGAAGGAGCGTCTTGAGCGGGAGTATAAGCTGTCCCTCATAAGTACAGCCCCTTCCGTATCTTATAAAATAAAACTTATTAGCGGAGAAATTATCGATATATACAATCCTGCACAGATGGCGTCAGCAGACAAAATAGAGCAAATAGCAGAGCCCTTTGTAAAAATGGAGATTTATGTCCCTAAGGAATATGTCGGTCCTGTTATGCAGTTGTGTGATAAAAAAAGGGGACAACATATAGATATGCGCTATCTCACAGAGAACAGGGTGTTGCTAAAATACGAACTCCCATTCAATGAAATCGTTTTAGATTTTTACGATCAGTTAAAATCTATAAGCAGAGGTTATGCTTCTATTGATTATGACTTTCTTGAAAATAGGCCAGCTAAATTGGTAAAGTTGGACATCCTTATTAATAGACAACCGGTAGACGCCCTTTCTGTCATAGTACACAAAGACAACGCCTATTACAGAGGCAGGGAACTCGTTGGACGTTTGCGCAATGTAATACCTCGGCAGATGTTTGAAGTTGTGATCCAGGCAGCCGTTGGAAGTAATATTATTGCCAAAGACCGTGTAGCACCATTCAGAAAAGACGTTATAGCTAAATGCTATGGGGGTGATATCACACGTAAGCGCAAGCTGCTGGAAAAGCAAAAAGAGGGAAAAAGGAAAATGAAACACATAGGACATGTGGAGATACCTCAGGAGGCCTTTCTAAGTGTGTTAAAGGCATAATTAAGAGGAGAAGAGACTTGCGGTCTCTGATTTATAGACTAATATTCTGATCTATGACCATTTCCAATTTTTCGGTAAAAAAACAGCCCAATAAGCATACCTATCAGCGTTCCTGGCAATCAGTAGCGTGGGAATATCTACAGGCGATTCTTATTGCCCTTCTATTGGCTATCTTTATAAGAACCTTTGTAGCCCAAGCCTTTAAAATCCCTTCTGGTTCAATGGAGAGTACGCTTCTTATAGGTGATCATATACTCGTAAACAAGTGTATATATGGGGTCAGGAATCCCTTTACCAGAGAACTTTGGGTACCGGTAAAAAAACCTGAGCGCGGAGACGTAGTTGTCTTTATTTATCCATTGGACAGGGAAAAAGATTTTATAAAACGTGTTATTGGAGTTGGGGGAGACACCGTCCAGATAATAGATAAGAAGGTATACGTGAACGGAAAACTGTTTTCTGGAGTGGAAAACATTCAGCATACAGACCCCCGAATATTGCCTGGATCAGTTCAGCCAAGGGATAATATGGGACCTGTTACTGTTCCGAAGGGCAAGATTTTTGTAATGGGCGATAACAGAGATCAAAGCTACGATAGTAGATTCTGGGAATTTGTGCCTCTCAAAGACTTGAAAGGTGAGGCTTTTACTATTTATTGGAGTTGGAATTCGAATAAACTGTGGCCAAGATTCGAACGTATAGGTGATCT
>CAZPDU010000183.1:0-3175 GCA_964585405.1 uncultured Thermodesulfobacteriaceae bacterium
AAGAAAGACGAGGTCGATACATGGGTTCGGGACGGAAAAGCAAGTGATTCTAAAGAGGATGAAGACTAGTGAAGCAGTCTGTGGGAATACTTGACAACAAATCTCTGGGAAATGTTGTATCCGAGCTCAAAGGAAATATTGCTGCCGGATGCACTCTCTCCGTGGTTTCCGCTCTGTTTTCGCTCTATGCCTATGACGAGCTTAAAAAGGAGCTTTCAAAGGTTTCCAAGTTCAGGCTCCTTGTTCCATGTCATGGCGACAAAGAGGGGTTTCTTAAAAACCTTTCCGGGAATCACTTTGACCGACGTCTGCGCAATCGGCTTGATACTACTCGGGTTGCACGGGAGTGTGCGGAGTGGCTGAAACAGAAGTGCGAAGTCCGCGAATTGCAATCATCGGTCCACCAGAATCTTATTCATTTATCTCATTCCGGTAGCGATGAACGCCTTGCTATTGTGGGCAGTTCATCCTTTACCACTGATGGTCTGGGTATCGTTCCCTCTGAATCCCACCACATGAACACCTGCTTTCGCAGTTCTGATGAGGCGCGTTCGCTCATCAAGTGGTTTGATGAGCTGTGGGCTTCAGGTAAAAACAGCAATGATTTTGAAGCGATCTTGCAAGAAGCACTTTCTCTTATTTACACCGATAAAACTCCCCAGCAAATCTATTTCCTGACTCTGTTTAATATCTTCAGGGATTTTATCAGCGAGCTGGATGAAGACAAAATCATCAAGACCCAGACCGGAATTAAAAGCACACAGGTCTGGCAGAAGCTTTACAAATTTCAGCGGGATGGCGTTCTTGGAGCCATCGATAAAATTGAACGCTACAATGGCTGCATAATTGCAGACAGCGTGGGGCTGGGTAAGACCTTTGAGGCGCTGGCGGTTATCAAATACTACGAACTCCGCAACGATAGAGTGCTGGTCTTAAGCCCCAAAAAGCTCCGGGGAAACTGGACGTTATATACCGTTAAAGACAAACGAAACATCATGGCTTCGGACAGATTTAATTATGATGTCCTCAACCATACAGATTTGACCCGTGTGCGAGGAATGTCCGGGGAGATTAATTTAGAGACCCTGAACTGGGGTAACTACGACCTGATTGTTATCGATGAGTCGCACAATTTCAGAAACAACCCGGCACGCAAGGATGATTCTCTAAGCCGCTATTCCAAGCTGATGAACGAAATCATCAAAGCTGGCGTAAAAACCAAGGTGCTGATGCTTTCAGCCACGCCGGTAAACAACCGGATGAACGACCTGAAAAACCAAGTTGCCTTTATCGTTGAGGCAAAAGACGACGCGCTGAAGACCAACGGTATTACCAGCATCGAGCAGACGCTGAAAATGGCTCAGACTCGCTTTAATGCGTGGTTGAATTTGGACGACTGTGAAAGAACCACCGAATCCCTGCTGGAGACTTTGAATTTTGACTATTTTAAATTGCTGGATCTTCTCACCATTGCCCGATCCAGAAAGCATATCGAAAAATATTATGATGTAACGGAAATCGGGAAATTCCCGGAGAGACTCAAGCCCGTCAATATCAAGACAGACATTGATACAGAGGGACGCTTCCCGGCTCTTGAAAGTATTAATAGAGACATTCGGCAGCTTAATCTGAGCGCCTATGCTCCACTGAAATATGTCTTGCCGCAAAAGGCTGAAGAGTACAGCCGTAAATATGACCGAAAGGTTGCTGGCGGTTCTGTTTTCAGACAGGTAGACCGTGAACAGAGCTTGATTCATTTGATGCGGGTTAACCTGTTCAAACGAATGGAAAGCTCTATCAACTCCTTCACAATGACGCTGGAGAAACTACTCGGCGAAGTAACTGGGTTGATTCAAAAAATTGCAGATCATGACAACAACGCAGCTGTCGAAGAGTTTGATATCGAGGAGATTGAAATTGAAGATGATGCTTTCTCTCCTTTTGTTGTTGGCAAAAAGGTCAAAGTCCTGATTCAGGACATGGATACGGTTCGCTGGAAACAAGAGCTTGAGGAGGATCGGGAAATTCTGGAAAAGCTCATTTCGTCTGCACGGGCAGTTAAGGCTCCGCAAGATGAAAAGCTCAGGAAACTGAAGGAGCTCATTCGTTACAAAGTCACCCATCCGATTAACCCGGACAACAAAAAGCTCATCATTTTCACCGCATTTGCAGACACCGCCAAGTATTTATACGAAAACACAGCAAAATGGGCACAGCGGGAGCTGGGGGTCTATGCCGCCTTGGTAACCGGTTCCGGTGAGAACAAAACCGAGATGCCTGGCATACGCAAAGATCTGGCCTCAATCATCACCTCCTTCTCTCCGGTATCAAAAGAGCGTGACAAGATCGATTCCTCTCTCACTGCAGAAATTGACCTGCTGATTGCTACGGACTGTATTTCAGAGGGGCAAAACCTGCAGGACTGCGATTACCTGATCAACTACGACATTCACTGGAATCCGGTTCGAATCATTCAGCGTTTTGGCCGTGTTGATCGACTGGGCTCGAAAAATGACAAAATCCAACTCGTGAACTTCTGGCCCAACATGGAGCTGGATGAATATATCAATCTTGAGGCCCGCGTTTCCGGCCGCATGGTTCTACTGGATATTTCAGCCACCGGTGAAGAGAACGTCATTGAGTTTACCGATTCAGGGAAAATGAATGACCTCGAATACCGTCGTAAACAGCTCGAAAAGCTTCAGAACGAAGTGGTTGATATTGATGATGTCGAAGGTGGCATTTCCATCACCGATCTCACATTGAACGACTTCCGCATGGATCTCAGCGATTACATAAAAGAGCATGAGAACCTGCTTGAGCGGATACCATCTGGCACGTATGCCGTGGCCACCATCGACGACTCGTTAAAAGATGAGTTCTCACCCGGAGTGATTTTCTGCCTAAGAAATGAAGGCGCTCAAACCGTTTCAGACTCCACCTATGCCTTGTCGCCATACTATCTGGTCTATGTGAAGAACGACGGTTCCGTTCTTTTGCAGTTCACTCAGACCAAAAAGATTCTGGATCTGCTGAAAAAAATGAGCATCCATGGAAAGTCCGTTGATGGCATAGCCACAACCCGCTTTTCCGGCCTGACACGTAATGGTTCAGATATGTCTCATTACCGCAACCTGATGTCCAAAGCGGTGCAGGCTCTGACCGGTGCTGCTGA
>CAZPDU010000184.1:0-5622 GCA_964585405.1 uncultured Thermodesulfobacteriaceae bacterium
GATTCTTCCAGAGACAGACCTGCCTCGGTGACCCCCAGGTACTGTTCGTAGAAGGATAAAAGCTCTTGCTCAAAGGCCGGATCCTCCGTGTCAAAATACAGGGAGTCCCCGTTGTCCCTTATTCCCGGAAGGCCTTCTGTAAACTGGGAGATAAGCCTTTCCTCCGGATAACCCGGGAGCTGGGCCCATAGTGGAATTTCCGGCATATAATCCAGAATAAGCCGGGTGGCCTCTCTGTGGTCCGACAGTGGCAGACTCCCAATCAGTGTGGGTAATGCATTGGGCTCAAAGGTCATGGTATACCTCGTTAAAAACTGACATATGATTATAATGCAAAAAGTCCTGAACTATACCCGGAACAATCATAATTTCAATTTTAAGATGCCGGCTGGCATGCAAAAGACGTAATTTTATCCGGATGAAATATATGGCTCCCTTCAAAATACTTAAGGTGCAGCATGTGGAATTTTTCTGAAATCAGGAATATTTACGTACGCCGCAGTGACCGAGAAATTGAGGCAGAACAGCAGATGGTGTATTTTCAGCGGAATCATGAATATTTTATCTGATACTGCTCCAGGTGAAACTCGGGTTTCGAGACAATCGTGATCTCCCTCTCAAGGGATTTTTCTAATAATTCTACATTACGGTTCTCTTCTTTAAAGAGCATTTCTCCTATTCTGGGATGGACAAGCAGGTTTATGGTGGTGCTGTCATTATGCATTGCATCTCGCTGTATTCGGCGGAAGATTTCATAACACAGGGTCCTTTTGGATTTCAGCTCGCCCGCACCATCACAGTAGAAGCAGGGCTCGCAGAGAATGTGGTGCAGGTTTTCCCTGTTCCGCTTTCTGGTCATCTGAATGAGGCCTATTTTTGACATCCGCAGGATATTGGTCTTGCTCCTGTCCTTTTTGATGGCCTCTTTCAGGGCATTAAACACGTCTTCTCTATTTACGGCATTTTCCATATCTATAAAGTCGATTATGATCAGACCGCCTATATTTCTGAGGCGGAGCTGAAAGGCGATCTCCTTGGCCGCCTCAAGGTTTGTCTTGAGAATGGTGTCTTCCAGCTGGTGTTTTCCCACGTATTTTCCGGTGTTGACATCTATCGCGGTCAGTGCCTCCGTACTCTCTATTAATATGTATCCGCCGGATTTGAGCCATACCTTTTTACGAAGGGCCTTTGACAGCTCCACTTCAATATTGAACGCGTCAAAGATCGGCTTTGGCTGCTCATAGAGTTCAACGCTGGGCCGAAGGTGAAGGGCAATGGTCTCGATAAAGGCCAGGATGCGCTCATAGGTGGGTCTTGAGTCGACCACCAGCCTTTTCAGATCACACGTAAACAGGTCCCTTACCACCCTGAGCGTGATATCCAGGTCTTCGTAAACAAGGCTTGGACAGTGCAGGTTTTCCGCCTTTTTTTGTATATTTGACCAAAGCTACAAAAGAAATTCCATCTCGGCCTTGATGTTTTCCGTCCTGGCGCCTTCACTTGCCGTCCTGGCTATGAAACCGGAACCATTGGGACGCAGGGAATCTATTATCTCTTTTAGACGTCTGCGTTCTGCCTCGTCTTCGATCTTTCGAGAGATACCCAGGTGGTTCATGGTGGGCATGAGCACCAGATTTCTTCCGGGGAGGGAGATGTGGGAGGTTACTCTGGCTCCCTTGCTTCCAATAGGGTCTTTGGCTACCTGGACCAGAATTTCCTGACCTTCATGAAGCAGGTCCTCTATCCTGAAAGACGGTGGGATATAGTGAAGGGCCCGTTCTTCCTCAATATTTGAATCTGCTAGGCAGTTTTCCTCGTCTTCGCTCCTGCCGAGCATCAATTCAAACTCGGAAAGGTGATCGTAAACGTCGGTCACATATAAAAAGGCCGTGCGTTCCAGCCCGATGTTTACAAAGGCGGCCTGCATTCCAGGAAGGACCCGTACCACGCGTCCCTTGTAGATGTTACCTACATACCCCCGCTCGGCTCCACGTTCTACGTGGAATTCCACAACCGAGCCGTTCTCCAGCAAGGCGACCCTGGTTTCCCAGGCGTTGGCGTTGATTATGAGTTCAGCCTGCATGAGACTATTTGTAAGCGCTCTTGGAGCGCTGAAATTGGAAATTGGGCTTTCATGCTTTTGTTTCATCTTTTCCTAATTTCTACTTTCAAGTTTCAAGCCGTAAGCGGCTAAGACTATTCATACTGACGGCCAAGGACCTGCCTCCGTCCCATATTGTCCGTGGGGCTGACCACCCCGGCATGTTCCATATGTTCTATCATTCTGGCCGCCCGGTTGTAGCCCACGCGCAGCCTTCGCTGAAGCATGGATATAGAAGCCTGGCCTGTCTGTGTGACGATTTCAACCGCCTCGTCATATTTGTCGTCAACCGACTCTCCATCAGGACCTGATAATTCGGAATCCTCTTCTCCCGGAATGGGTTCAATTACCGTCCGATCATAATCAGGCTCACCCTGTTCCTTAAGAAAGTTTACTACTCGGACTATTTCCTTTTCAGACACGTACGCCCCGTGGATGCGCTCAAGCGCGGAGGACCCCGGGGGGAGAAACAGCATGTCTCCCATGCCCAGGAGCCTTTCTGCCCCCATAATGTCCAGTATGGTCCGGGAATCCACCTTGGACGAGACCTTAAAGGAGATTCGGGCAGGAAAGTTTGCCTTGATAAGGCCTGTAAGTACATCGACAGACGGCCTCTGAGTGGCCACGATGAGATGGATTCCAGCGGCCCTTGCCATCTGGGCAAGACGTGTGATCGCCGACTCCACCTCCTTGGAAGAGACTATCATAAGGTCTGCCAGCTCGTCTATGATGATTATCAGATAGGGAAGGGTCTCTTCGGCGATCTTGTTATAACCCTCCAGGTTTCTTGCCTGTGCCTCTTCAAGGAGCTGATAGCGGCGCTCCATCTCCATAACCGCCCACCTCAAGGCCCTGGTGGCCTCCTTGGGCTCACTTACCACCGGATGTAAAAGGTGTGGAATCCCGTCGTAGAGTGAAAGCTCTATCCTTTTGGGGTCTATCATGAGGAACCTGAGCCTGTCCGGATGATGACTGTATAGAAGAGAGCAGATCAGGGCATTAAGTCCTACACTCTTTCCAGTCCCTGTGGCGCCCGCGATCAGCAGGTGGGGCATTCTGGTAAGGTCTGTAACTACAGGCTGACCTACAATATCCTGTCCGAGTGTCAGGAGCAGCCTTCCCCCTGTTTTTTGGAAAATATTGCTCGAAATGATCTCTTTTAAATAGATTATGTGTCTGGTTGTATTTGCCAGCTCAATACCGATAACCGCCTTGCCTGGAATAGGGGCGACTATACGCACGCTGTGAGTCTTGAGGGCCAGGGCCAGATCATCAGCAAGAGAGGCAACCTTGTTGATCTTGATCCCCGGTGCCGGAGAGAATTCGTACATTGTAATGACCGGTCCGGGACATATCTCTACCACGTTTCCAGCCACCCCAAAGTCCAGGAGTTTCCGCTCGAGCAGCCGGGCATTGGAAAGATAGGCCTCTCTTTCAACTTCTTCGCTTTCTTCCGGCGGGTCATTCAACAGGGACAGTGGCGGGAGTGAAAAATCCCCCGTGACCGGGTTTACCTGAAATTTTGATTGTTCCTGCCCTGTGGCATTTTGCCCGTCTTCGCCTAATTTCTTTCGAGACTTGATTATCGTGGGAATATCCGGTGCAGGTACTTCAGGGCCGGCGTTTTTTGCCGAGGCATTTGCCATGACCTGACCAGGAGGCATTTGAACTCTGGTTCGTGGAAAGAGGCCGTGATTTTTGAGAGAAGATACGGCCTTCCACATGTCTGCCAGGGAAAAAGGGGTTGCAGCCAATAGGCCTGTAATGAACAGGACCACTCCGGATAATATGGTTCCCCATTGTCCGATCCAGTTAACAAGAAAACCAGTAAGACTGAGGCCTACAATCCCCCCCCTTGCCCCATGAGCCATAGCAGTCGGGACTTCAGCATTTGTAGATGACAGGGCAAAGGCCATGCTCGTGGCCAGGAGCATGGCCACGCAGCCGGAGAGCAGGAATGGGAAAGAAGGGAGTCGGTCTCTTATTGAAAACAGCAAGGAACAGGCCATTACTGTAAGAATTAACGGTATCCACCATGAGGCAAGTCCCAGTGTTTCCATGAGAAAGGCCGCCAGATTGGCTCCCACAGGCCCCATCCAGTTAGTAGAATCTTTAAGTGTGTAATTGGTAAGTGAAGGGTCCTCAGATGAATAGCTCATTAAGGAAGCGCATACGAATACCGCCCCTGCCAGGAGAAAGAGCCCGGGTATTTCATGACAGAAGGCCCTTTTCTGATCTGGGTTATTATTTTCAACCCTCGATTTAATTTTATGGGACATCCCTGCTCGCCCCTTTTTTAAAAATATTTCCAGCCAGGCTGGCAATGGTCAAAATTTACTGAAAACGTAATAAGATATATATAATCATGACTACTCAAAGCATACTATGTTCGATGTTTCAATAGTTTAGGATATTATAATACTATAACGATATTTTCGTGCAAAGGCTCAAATGGCCCTAATATTTAATAGAGAACATTACCTGCCTTCACAGAGTAATTATTTTACAGATATATTTTGAAGATTTCCCTCATATTTAGTACTGTATTTTGAAACAGGTTTTTTGGAATGCGGATATGGGGGTGTCCTGTGAAAATAGCAGTAAGCGGCAAGGGCGGCGTAGGGAAGACTACCATTGCCGCCTTTCTTGTCAAGGCCCTTGCCGACAGGGGCAGGCGGGTGCTTGCCATTGATGCGGATCCGAGTCCACACCTGGCGAGGGCCTTTGATTTTCCACGGGCGGAGGAGATCTGCCCGATAGCGGAGATGCAGGGGCTAATCCAGGAAAGATCCGAGAGAGACGGCCCTTTTTACCGTTTAAATCCAAGGGTAAATGACCTTCCGGAGCGCTTCATAAGAGAGAAGGGGAATATAAAGCTCATGGTGCTCGGGGCCATTCAACAGGGAGGGGCGGGGTGCGCGTGCGCTGAAAATGCGGTGCTCAGGACCCTGTTGAACACCCTGCTCCTTTCCCGGGATGAAGACATGGTCATTGATATGGAGGCAGGAGTCGAGCACCTGGGCCGGGGTACGGTTGCCAGCGTAGACTGCCTGCTGGTAGTAATTCAGCCCTATAGGGGAAGTCTTGAAACTGCGAATAAAATACTGGCCCTGGGAAGAGATTTAAAAATGAAGCATCTTAAAATAGTAGCGAACCAGGTACATGGCCGGGAAGACCTGGACTATATACAGGAGAACCTTGGCGTTAAACCGATAGGCGTTTTTTTTACATCAGAGGGAATAAGGGAGGCTGAAAGGTCAGGGCTGCCAATCTATGAGGCCGATCACACTTTTGGGAAATCAGCCGGGGATCTCCTGACTGTTTTGGAGCAGATGGAATGACAGACACATTTCCTTTCCTTGCGGATGTGCAGAACATGGCTGACAATCGGCAGATTCCTCTTCGCAGGGTGGGTATAAAGAATATCCGTTATCCAATCACTGTCCTCGACAAGGCAAAAGGCACTCAGCAGACAGTGGCCAGTATCAATATGTATGTAAATCTGCCTCACCAATTTAAGG
>CAZPDU010000185.1:0-2764 GCA_964585405.1 uncultured Thermodesulfobacteriaceae bacterium
AGATTGTCATTCCCCGGGAAAATCTCGGACGCTCATTGGTAAATCAGTAACTCAATTGAGTGATGGTTATGTTCGTTTGGTTCTTTCAGATTATATAAAAAGTGTTACTAAGTTGGCCAAGTTTCAACTTTCAAACCCTCAATGTTTTCAAAATGTCTTCTGTTGCCTGTTACTATAACAGCCTTGTGTACCATTGCGGTGGCTGCAATCAGTGCATCCATTTCACCCGTTGGCCTGCCAAGCTTTCGAAGTTTACTTTTTATAGTTCCAAAAATCTTAGCGCATTCAAGATCAAAAGGAACTGCCTGAATAATATCTACAAATCGATACAACTTTTTAAGATTTTCTTTGGCTTTCTGAGATGCCCTTGCACCATAATCCAACTCAGCTATAACTAAAACACTCAAAGCAATACTGTCAATTTGCCCGCTTATCTCTTTTAACACTGACTTGTTACCATTGAAGAAGGCAATAACTATATTTGTATCCAGCAAGATCATTAAAAATTGACCTTTCGACCGAGATATCGATGTCGTTCCTGCTCTAATTCCTCAAAAATGGGCATGATGGTTGGGTCATCAGACCAGGTTCCAGACAGCTCTGTAATAATCTTCTGCTTTTCTTTGGTCTTTAGCATAGGCTCGATCCTTACAATAACCCGTGTCCCGTCTTGAAGACCCACTCTTTTCGGGAGACGAATCCAGCCTTTTTCTATTTTACTTTTGACTGTAATCGCCATTAAATGCCTCCGCATGATCTTAATAGTCAGGGTGTCTGCTGTTTAGTTTTTTGCAACCTTACTTTCAAATCTCAGTTTCAGTCAAGAAAGATTTTTCCATAAAATCGTCATGATACACCGTCCATGATCTGTTGAGTTACAGATATTCCTTAACCGCGAAGTTATTCCGTTGAAAGTCAAGAGAAATTTGTGGGTAGGTTATGCCACAAATTTTGAATCTTGTATTACTTTCATCGTCGCCTTTTTTTGCTGTTCTTTGAAAATTCGGTAAAACTTTACACGACCTCCTGTATTTGTTAAGCAGATACTGGAATGGGGGCAATGATCCCGCTTTTAGTGTTGTTATCACTATGGGACTGTTCCCATTCCTTCCTTTTCATATTCTGCCTCCTTGATATGGGCGCCTTGGGATCAAAACCCTGATAGCGGCGGTTTTTGTCCTGGCGAACTTTCTTGTGGCCTTTTGCCATTTTTTCTCTGTTCTTACGGTCAACTTCCGGATCAAAAGCTCTATTGTGTTTGAGCATACCATAAATTATCCGAAGGATTTTATGCATGCACAGGCCAATAGCAGCCATTTTTTCCATTCCTTTTTGGACGCGGTCTTGATAGATCTCGCGAATAAGGGGATTGGATCGAATAGCGGTGAGTGCGACCATAAATAGAATTCGCCTTGGTTCCTTGCGCCCCTGTTTGCTCATACGAAAGCCGGAAGTACCATCGCCACTGATTTTGAAGACCGGGTGTAGACCAAAGAAAGAGGCGAATTTTTTAACGGATGGAAAGCGTTCTACTGATTGTATTTGAAGAATTAGCCCAATGGCGGAAAGGTCATTTATGCCGGAAAACGTCTTGAGCAAATCCACTTCAGGCAAAGAGCAATCTTTGGCCATTATTTTAGTTTGGGATGCAATGGTCTTCTTCAGATGCAATATTTGTTTGGCAGTTGCCACAATCAGCTGTCCAGTGATTCTGTCCGTAGAGGAAGCAACACTTTTTTTGGCAGTAGCAACCAGCTCTTTTGCACGGGCAGAGGATACGTATGGTATGCTGGCTACTGAAGATGCCTTGGCCTTAGATAGGTTGGCAGCCGTGGGATAACGTAGCAGGAGTTTCAGTATCCAATCCGGCATACCTTCTTTGCAGTAAACCAAAAGTTCCGGATTGGCACTATAAATCAGAGACTCTATCTGGTTTAAAAGCTGAGTACTCTGCTTGGTTAACATTTTGATAAAGCCCCATTGCTTTCTTAAACTCGCCAGATAGTCCTGTTGCTGATACGGCACCTTCTCGGAATGAGCAATTAAAAACTCAGCTACGTTTTGAGCGCTGATCTTGTCCGTGACATTACGTTTCATGTCAGCCTTGCTATTAGCATTTACCCCAAGTGGGTTTAATCGTGCGGTCTCAAGGTTAAAGGAAGATTGAAATTTAATTAGAGAATTGAACCAATTATTTTCGTATCCTCCAGTGCTTTCTATCGCTGCATAGATTTTGGAGTCAGGATGATTTATATAAAATTCGTGAAGCCTGTCATAAAGATGACAATGCCCTACAAACGTATCATCCATCTGAAAGTTTTCTTTTATGGGCTGTTTTTTGGAATCCAGAATCACAAAATCTGCGTACCCTTTGCTTACATCAATACCCAAATAGTATTGTTGCATATGGCCTCCTTTTCAGTAAAGTATGAAGTCGAAAGTGCCAGGAATCATCAGCCTTGTCTAAATACGGTGTCATTGCACCAAGTTATTCCCCGACTTAAACCTGGCGGAAGGAAGAAACTTCGCGACGGGCTCGAAGCCCAAGACACAATCCTTCTCATCCGACATGATGATAGTTTTACCGAAAAAAAGATAGCCATTTGGCCTTAACTTTGAACATACAATTATCTTAACTTTGAACATACAAGGCGCGAAGGACGCAAAGGGTTTTTATTTTTTTCCTGATCAGGACGGATGATCATGAAAAACTCAATCCGCCTGCGGCGGAAATAACAGGGGGCGTTGCCAATTTATAAAATTT
>CAZPDU010000186.1:0-9951 GCA_964585405.1 uncultured Thermodesulfobacteriaceae bacterium
ATCCCTTAACTCAAGCTCAACTAACTCAATAAGCTCAGGATCATCCACCATGTCACACTTGTTCAAAAAAACCACCATGGAAGGTACACCTACCTGACGAGCTAACAAAATGTGCTCACGCGTCTGAGGCATCGGACCATCATCAGCACCAACTACTAAAATAGCACCATCCATCTGAGCAGCACCCGTAATCATGTTCTTGATATAATCAGCATGACCAGGACAATCCACATGAGCATAATGACGCTTGTCAGTCTCATACTCCACATGAGCCGTCGCTATAGTAATCCCACGCTCACGCTCCTCAGGTGCCTTGTCAATATCATCAAAAGGAATGTACTTCGCCTTGCCACTCTCAGCTAAAATACGTGTAATAGCTGCAGTAAGAGTGGTCTTGCCATGATCAATATGACCAATTGTACCTACATTGACATGCGGCTTGGTACGCTCAAATTTTTGCTTGCTCACGATAATCCTCCACTAAATTATCAGGCGCCGTTTACATTAAATTTATATATATCTTCTATCTTGTCATCAAAGCCGGTAATAACTCATCGAAAAAATCCGGTGCCTGCAGTTACCATCTATAGTGTGCAAATGCCTTATTGGCCTCCGCCATACGGTGGGTATCTTCTTTCTTTTTAAAGGCCATTCCCCTTTTATTGTAAGCATCCAATAACTCTCCGGCCAATCGCTGGGCCATGGATTTTTCCCCCCTCTTTTTAGAAAAACCCACAAGCCATCTTATTGCTAGTGCCTGTCTGCGATCTGTTCGAACCTCAACCGGCACCTGATAAGTTGCACCGCCAACCCTTCTGGATCGTACTTCCAGAACAGGTTTTATATTTTCCATTGCCTGTTCAAAGACCTTGACAGGCTCTTCTTTAGAATGCCTTTCCACGATCTCCATGGCATCATAGAAAATTCTTCGGGAAACACTCTTTTTCCCCTCACGCATCAAACCATTAATAAATTTGGATATCAGAGTATTTTTATACTTTGGGTCTGGTGCTATAATCCGCTTAGGGATTTCTCTTCTCCTTGGCATAATATCTTACCCGTGTCTTATACTTGATTTCCGCTGAAAATACCCTATTCCCTGCGTTATTTCAATTTCTTTATTGTTATGAAACACTTTACAAAAACTTTCTTATTCAAAAAACCCATACTTCACATTTGGAAATTATGATCATAATGGTTTTTTACAAAAAACCTCATAATGGAAGATGTCGGCTAAACTATTTAGGCCTTTTTGTACCGTACTTTGATCTTGCCTTTCGTCTATCCTGAACGCCAAGGGCATCCAGTGTGCCTCTGATAATATGATACCGAACACCTGGAAGGTCCTTGACACGACCCCCGCGAATCAATACTACCGAGTGCTCCTGCAGGTTATGGCCGATACCCGGAATATAGGACGTGACCTCCATACCATTGGTAAGACGTACACGGGCTACCTTACGAAGGGCAGAGTTAGGCTTCTTCGGGGTTGTAGTATATACACGCGTACATACTCCACGGCGCTGCGGACAGGAGTCCAGGGCAGGCGCCTTGTTCTTCTTTTGGATCTTCTTGCGCCCCTTTCTGACCAGTTGATTGATAGTCGGCATCCGTATGCTCCTTCAGAATGTTACTTCTAAACATTATTCTTCATAAAAAATAAAAGAGGCTTACTCCTCTTTCCAATAAGGGAAAGGGAATCGCCTCAAAAAGAAAGCCCTTCTTAATACTGAGTTAGGCAAAACTTGTCAAGGCCCATTATCATTTTCTGGATAATTCGTAAAAAGATGTCTGCAATCGTCTCAAGGTCCAGACACCCGTTAAGCAGGGCAATCAGACAAATATTTATATATAATTCTTCATGCATCATCTGAGATTATTGGATAATTATTCAGTAATCGGGCAAGACCTTCCAAAGTGGGCATTAAAGCTGATTCTTCATGGGGTTCAAGGGTCATGACAGGGGTCTTGCTCCGGGCATAAAGCCATGAAAAAAGGCTATCAAAATCAAGCACTCCTTCTCCGATAGCAAGGTGATCGTCATGCACTCCCATATTATCGTGGAGGTGGATCTGACCCAGTCGATCACCCAGATCTTTCAGCCATTTGTCCAAGCTGATTTTGGAAAACACATTCTGATGACCAAAGTCCAGACAAAATCCAAGCAGAGGTGATTTGATTTTCCGGAATATATACTTATGTATCTCTGCGTCCAGCTCATACACATTTTCAAGCATTATGGGAATATTGAATTTAGACGCGTATTCCAATAGAGTAATAATGGATTCCGCGGCATTTTTAAGCCAGTTATCTACTGAATTAAAATAGTGTTTATAGTCAAAACCGGTATGGCACACTATGGTCCTGGCCTCAAACACAGATGCGAGATCCAATGCCTTTTTTATCCTCTCCACAGTGACCCTGCGGACTTTTGGATCTATCGCACCTAAAGAAAGGTCTGAATAGGGCGCATGGACAGTACAAATCAGACCCTCTTTTTTAAGAATCTTTGCTACTTTTTTAAATTTGGACTGCTGAAATTGATCCAGTATTTCACCGTTTAATCCTATCTCCGGGTTAATGCGGTCTTTCAGAAGGCATGGGAGGTATCTGTTTACAAGCAAATCAAAAGGGCAGCATACAAAGACCTCCTGCTTGATCCTCTCAATATCCATTATTAGGTCTCCTGATATTCAGCCTCCTGACAAGCTCACAGACATCCTCATAGCATGCGTCTTCGTCAAAACCAGGGCAGTCGGCCTTTATGGCATCCCATGCCTTCTGATCTTTCAGTATGCTGGGGTGAAGAGGCCATCTTCTGCATTCAAAGGGTTTGACCTCGTGTATCATGCATAATCCGTCATTGCCATAAAAGATGCAATGCCCATCTATAACTTTCATCTCTATCCTGTTACCTTTTTTCACGCAAAAATTCCTAAGGAAGTCAGCCAAATCAAGTTCCAAAAAGACAGCTATAGCCTTCTGTTCCGCCTGAGACAGGGAGACAGTGCTATCTCCATGGCAACAGTGACCACAAAGTTTACAGGAAAAAACTTCTTTATGATTCATAGATTCACAGGTTAGGAGTTTGCGGAAAATCCGTATCGTTAGAAAGTTATATTGCGTATTGTATAGGATCTCTTACCCCTGCTGCAGCAAACCCCTTAATCCGCAGAAGGCAGGAATCACATTTTCCACATGCTAAATTTTGGTTTTGATAGCATGACCAGGTCAGGTGAAGGGGGGCCTTCAGGGCCATGCCCTCTTTTACTACCATACCCTTATCATAATCGATTAATGGAGTGATAATTTCAATATTCGTTTGAGACCGCGTCCCCTCCTTTATGAGCAATTTACAGGCATCGAAATAGGATTTCCTGCAGTCAGGATAGCCGGAACCATCTGCTTCCATGGCACCTATATATATGTATCTAGCTCCGATCACCTCTGCCCAGGAGACTGCTATAGCCAGCATATGGGTATTCCTGAAGGGGACATATGTTACCGGCACCCCGGATTGACCCAGAGAACCTTCCGGCATGGGTATCTCTGGATCTGTGAGGGCGGAACCCCCTATAGATTTAAGGTAGGAAATATCAACCTTCAGACGGTAACTAACCTCATAGTGATCAGCTATGGCATCAAAGGCCATGAGTTCACGCTCTTCCGTAAGCTGGCCATAGTTTACATGCAGAAAGGCCAGACGACAACTTCGTGAGGCAATAGCAGCAGCAACACAGCTGTCAAGACCTCCGCTTACCAGACATATACCCACAGGAAGTTTATGTTGTTTGCCGTCTGAGTTAAAGATCATTTTGTAACCGTTCACAGAACGTTGAAATTAGAAAATAGAAATTGGAAATTTGGCCTTCATGCTTTTGTACTGCTGATAAACGTATCATCTTATAGCCCACGGCGTTTTGAACCTTTTTGTTCCATTTGCCCAAATTTCTACTTTCCAATTTCAAGCCTTGAACTTACACATTAATTCTAAATAAATGATTCCACAAGTCAGTTACTGCACATTAACAGACAGCAGGTTCGAGTTTTTCATAAACTTCCTGTTGGCCTTTATACCCATTGAACTTTATAAGTTGTCCTGTTATAAGACATTATTCGTTTTTTTAGGAGGGGTATCTGGTAATGGAAAAAGTGGCGTGTGAGGTAACTCAGGAACAAACTTTAACTGCCGTCTCTGACAAAGAGGCAGCAAACTCTCAAAAAGATTCACATATTTCGGAAAAAAATGCGCCGTCAGAGGAAGCCGGTGACATGGATCAGTTTGAAGACCTTTTTGAGCAGAGCATTCGTACTTTTCAGGAAGGAGAAATCCTGGAGGGCACCATTGTCCGAATAGACAAAGAATCTATTATGGTCGATGTTGGATATAAGTCAGAAGGGCTGATACCAATTCGGGAATTTCTCGACGATAAAGGTGAGATAACCGTCTCCCCTGGAGATGCCGTAGAGGTTCTACTTGAACGATGGGATCCTGACGAGGGTATGTTAAGACTCTCTCATTCCAAGGCCCTTCGCCGTCAGGTATGGGAAGAAATAACAAAGGCATTTGAAGCAGCAACTCCTATAAAGGCTACCGTGTCATCAAGGGTCAAGGGTGGCCTGTCCGTGCGAATCGGCGATCGTAAAGGTGGAGTAACGGCCTTCTTACCTTTTTCTCAGATAGACCTTATGCCTGTTCGTGATCCAGAGGCACTTGCGAACCAGACCATAGAATGTGCTATCTTGAAGTGTAATATACGTAGAGAGAATGTCGTAGTTTCCAGAAGGTTCCTTTTGGAAAAAGAGATGGCGGAAAAAAGGGTTAGTACCCTGGCTTCTCTTGAGGAAGGACAGGTAAGGGAGGGAGATGTCAAAAATATCACTGATTATGGTGTATTTGTTGATCTTGGAGGAATCGACGGACTTCTCCACATCACGGACATGTCATGGGGTCGCGTAGAACATCCTTCCAGGCTCTTTAATGTGGGTGACACAATTAAAGTAAAGGTCCTCACATTTGATCGTGAAAGTGAAAAGGTGTCCCTGGGGATGAAGCAGCTTACTGAGGATCCCTGGTTGCGAGTGGAAGAAAAATATCCTATGGGCAAAAAAGTGACAGGCAAGGTTGTAAGCCTCACTGATTATGGTGTCTTTATGGAGCTAGAGGAAGGGGTAGAGGGCCTGATCCATGTATCTGAGATGTCGTGGACAAAGCGTATACGCCATCCCTCCCAGATGGTCAATGTGGGAGACATTGTCGAGGCGATTGTACTTAAAGTTGATTCCAAGGCTCAGAGGATATCTCTGGGGCTTAAACAGATAGAACCCAATCCCTGGGACCTGGTTGAGAATCGCTATCCAATCGGTACTGTAATTGAGGGAACAGTGAAGAATATCACTGAGTTCGGTCTATTCATAGGCATTGAGGAAGGTATAGACGGGCTTGTTCATATATCAGACCTCTCCTGGAGCAAAAGGATAAAACATCCAAATGAAATCTATAAAAGAGGGGAGACTATACAGGCGGCAGTACTTAATATAGATAAGGAAAAGGAACGTTTTTCCTTAGGCGTTAAACAGCTTCATCCGGATCCATGGGAGTCGGTTCCGGAGAGATATCCTGTCGAAAGCCAAGTCGCCGGCAAGGTAACGAATGTAACGGATTTTGGTGTATTTGTTGAACTTGAAGAGGGAGTGGAAGGCCTGATTCACATTTCTGAGTTGGGGCCGGGCAAGATCAAGACCCCGGTTGGTATGTTTCAGGTGGGAGATGAAATAAGTGCCAAGGTTATCCATGTAGCACCACTGGAGAGACGTATAGGCCTCTCCGTTAAGCGGATATCTGAAGATGAGGAGCGTTCGCAGTTTGATAAATACAGCGGCATCGATAAGTCCGCAGCCAATACCCTGGGAAGCTTGCTTCAGGAAGAATTAGTACAGCACAGTCATGCACACTCTGCAGAAGACGACAAAGACCAGAAGGAATAAGCTGGGTCCATGCAAGAGCTGCGGACGCGCAAAGAACGCCGATATGCCCATCCGTTACTGGTAGCCCTGGCCACCATCGGAGGGTTCACCATACTCATTACGCTGGCCTTTTTCCTGTTAATATTGTGGACAACAAAGGGTGTGGTTACCGGTCCTTCGCTCTACCACGGAGAAAAAATCGGGGTGGTGGATATTAAAGGTCTTATCACTGAGCCGGAGGCAAGCTTAGATGCTCTGCGGGAGTTCCGTTATAACAGGGAAGTAAAGGCGGTGGTAATTCGCATTGACAGCCCTGGTGGTGCGGTGGGGGCCTCTCAGGAACTATATGAAGAGATATCCAGGCTGGACCATGAAAAGCCTGTGGTGGCATCCTTGGGCACAGTAGCGGCATCAGGCGGATATTACGCGTCTCTGGGCGCCAGACATATTGTGGCCAATCCCGGCACGGTGACAGCAAGTATCGGGGTTATCATTAAGGTGCCTAATATAGAAAATCTCCTGGAAAAACTCGGGATCAGGACAACCGTGGTAAAGAGCGGGGTCTTTAAAGATCTGGGATCTATTACCAGAGATATGGCAGAAGACGAACGCGCCTTGCTCCAGGAAATAATGCAGGATATACAGAACCAATTCGTAACGGCCGTGTCCAAGAGTCGAAATATCTCTGAAGAGCAGGTTTCGACCATTGCTGACGGACGTATTATGACCGGCCGTCAGGCACTGGATGCAAAATTGATAGACCAGCTGGGCAATTTCAGCGTAGCTGTGGACAAGGCTGCCAGCTTGGCGAAAATACAGGGCAGGCCGGAGCTTGTCTATCCAAAGAAAGACCGTCTTTCCATCATTAGGGCGCTTCTGCAGGAAGAAGGGGTAGCAATTTTGGGCAATGCCCTCAGGCGGTTGCTGGGATCTTCCACAGAAAATCCAATTTCCTATGGGATCTGAGCGACAATCACACTCTGTGTTGAAGGGTGATTTTGTTGTACGTCTGCAACAGGATTTTTCGCAACACCTTAAAAAAGACCTCGAAACTGCAGTAGACGTGGTTTTCGACACGATGATTTCTGCCCTGAAAGAAAAGAGAAGGATAGAGATAAGGGGAATAGGTAATTTTTCGCTGCATGTTCAGAAGGGACGTGAATTTGTAAACCCCAAGACAGGCCTGCTAACAATATGTCCTGAGAGCTATCGGGTGGTCTTCAAGACAGGCAAGGATCTCAAGTCTTTGGTCAGCAAAGAATCCAGGACCAATGTCAGGCCTGAAGTATCCAGCCCTGACAAATCGAGACAGTGCCCAAAATAAAGTTTTAATAAGAACTGTTTTCTATAAAAGTCGATACGTCACCCTTGCCCTTTCTGAGTATCAGACGCTCGTCGTTCACTAATGATATAACGCTCGACGGCACCGCAGGAATAATTCCGCAATCCACAACTATAGCGCATCTCTTTCCCAAGATCTCATTAATCTCTTTGGGATCCGACCATACAGGTCCATCACCTATGACGGCTGAGGTACTTATGAGCGGGTTCCCCAGTGCCCCAGCTATTGCCTCACAGACCGGATGATCTGGAATACGAATTCCTACCGTATGGCGTTTCGTAAGCATCATTTTGGGGACTTCCCTGGATCCCTGTAGAATAAAGGTATAAGGACCCGGCAGAAAACGTCTCAATATTCGGTATGCATAGTCAGTTACAAAGGCATATCTGCTTATATCTCTGAGGTCTGCACATACGAAACTAAAAGGCGAGCTTTTAGGGAATCCCTTGATTTGATAAATTCTTGTAATTGCTTTCTTGTTAAAGATATCAGCTCCTATGCCATAACAGGTGTCTGTAGGATATACGATTATTTCTCCCCTTTTCAATACCTCTAATATCTTGTCTATCTGCCGAGGTCTGGGTCTTTCAGGGTCTATTTCCAGTAACAATTATTATCCTCCACGATTTTGCTCCACCAGGGGCCGGTGAAAACAACTTGGCATTTTCTACCTGGAACGCAGTATATGTTTAATTTTTACCCGACATTATTGAAAAAAAAAACAATATAGAGTAGGTAATAGACTTTGGGAAACAAATGCTGTTTCAGTTAGTTGCCTGATACAAATTTAGGCAAAAAATCCGGACCTTCCCCTTTAATCAATAGGGACTTTTTAATAAAAGGAACTTCCATCTATATCATGTCCGAGTCCATGTCCAGAAGTTTTTTACAAAGGAGAACCTTATTATGAGACTAGATCCGACCAAAATGAAAGACTGGCAGATTTCTGAAGCCGCCGAAGAAAACATGAAGACCGTGTATCAGCTCGGTGAAGAATTGACCCTTAAAAAGGAGGAACTGCTACCTTATGGCCACCACGTGGCAAAGATTGATTACGCCAGGGTGTTGGAACGTCTCAAGGACAAGCCGGAAGGGAAATACATAGACGTGACCGCTATTACACCTACTCCACTGGGTGAAGGTAAGAGCACCTGTGCAGTAGGTCTAATGGAAGGTCTCGGGAAGAGGGGTATAAACGTTATGGGTGCTCTACGCCAGCCATCCGGAGGCCCCACTTTCAATATCAAGGGCAGCGCGGCGGGGGGAGGGCTCTCGCTGGTCATTCCGCTTTCTAAATTCTCTCTGGGGCTCACAGGTGATATAAACGCAATCATGAATTCCCATAATCTGGGCATGACTGCCTTGACTGCCCGGATGCAGCACGAGTCCAACTATACGGACGAGCAGTTGGGCCTTAGGGGGCTGAAGCGTCTCAATATACACCCCAAAAGCGTGGAATTCAGGTGGATAATGGATTTCTGCGCCCAGGCACTGAGAAACATTACGATTGGATTAGGGGGCCGGATGGACGGCCTTACCATGCAGAGCGGATTCAACATAGCGGTCAGCTCTGAAATTATGGCGATACTTGCCATAGCCAATGACCTCAAGGATCTCAGAGAACGTATAGGCCGTATAGTACTTGCCTATGACCGCACAGGAAAGCCCGTTACAACGGAAGATCTCGAAGTGGCCGGCGGTATGACCGCCTGGATGGTAGAGGCCATCAATCCCAACCTTATGCAGACGGTTGAAGGTCAACCCTGCATGATCCACGCAGGGCCATTTGCCAATATCGCCATAGGACAGTCTTCGGTCATTGCCGACAGAATAGGATTAAAACTTGCTGATTATCTGGTAACCGAAAGCGGTTTTGGGGCTGATATCGGTTTTGAAAAATTCTGGAATCTGAAATGTCGCTTCAGCGGTCTCAAACCCAACTGTGCCGTGATAGTGGCCACAATCAGGGCACTCAAGTGTCATGGAGGAGCGCCCATACCTCGGCCAGGCCGTCCGATGCCCGAGGAGTACAACGGTGAGAATGTAGAGTGGGTAGAGAAGGGATGCGCAAACCTGATCCATCATATTGAGACTGTGAAAAAGGCGGGGATCAACCCGGTAGTCTGCATTAACGCATTTTACAATGATACCAGGGACGAGATCGCCGCAGTTCGCAAGATAAGCGAGCAGGCCGGTGCAAGGGCGGCCGTATCCGAGCACTGGCTCAAGGGTGGAGACGGCGCGCTGGAATTCGCAGACGCAGTGGTCGATGCCTGTGAAGAAGAGGCGGAATTCCGCCTCTTATACGATCTCGATATGCCTATTCGAGAACGTATAGAGCTGATCACCAGAGAGGTATATGGCGGAGACGGTGTAACCTACAGCCCGGAGGCCCTTGCAAAGGCCAAGGCCATGGAAAAGGACCCCGAGATCTCCAAGCTCGGCATGTGCATGGTAAAGACCCATCTCAGCCTGTCTGACGATCCAAATATTAAGGGCGTGCCCACGGGATGGAATTTGCTTGTACGGGATATACTGACTTACAAAGGGGCGGGTTTTGTGGTCCCCGTCGCCGGTGCCATAAGCCTCATGCCCGGAACCGGCTCTGATCCGGCCTATCGCAGGATCGATGTCGATACGGA
>CAZPDU010000187.1:0-2473 GCA_964585405.1 uncultured Thermodesulfobacteriaceae bacterium
ACTGAGACGGGGTATGCGTCGGCTGCCCAATGTGAAGCTGCAACTGGACTCTGTGCGTGAGGCCGCCCTTCAGACAATACTGAGCAGAGGTGACAGGAGACTCGCACCTGTTTTGCAGGCAATGGCGCTCAAGGGATCAGCATTGAGCAGGGCCATGAAAGATGTAAATCTTTCACTTGATATATATCGCAGGGCCCGGGATGCGAATATGCCTTTTCCCTGGGAGATCGTTCACCACAGGGTGCGCAGAGAATATCTGTGGAATGAGTGGAGCAGGGCATCAAGGGCACAGCAAACTGCTTTTTGTGTCCCCGGAACATGTGATAGATGCGGTGCCTGCAGAGAGTAATATCCACTTAAGTAAAAATTGCTTGACATATGAACAAATGTTCATATAATCCATTTCATGGATCTTACCCCACGGCAGAAATCAGTCCTTGAATTCATCCGAGCATGTCAGAAGCAGACAGGTATCATACCTTCTGTACGGGAGATATGCGATCATTTGGGCCTAAGTGGTCCGGCAGGTATCCATCGGATTCTACGACTCCTTGAAAAAAAGGGGCATCTTGTCTCCACTCCGGGCAAAAAACGATCCTGGCGACTGCCAGGAGACCCACCCAGAAAGTCAATTCCAGTGCTTGGAGAAATTGCCGCAGGAATCCCAATACATGCCCAGGAAAATCGGGAAGAAGAACTTCCGGTAGACTCTATTCTCTTCGGAGCTGATGACTGTTTTGCGCTTATCATCCGGGGAGACTCCATGATCGAGGCATATATAGCGGATGGAGACCTTGCTGTCATTCGGCCGCAAGATAATGCGGACAACGGCCAGATCGTAGCGGTTATGGTGGATGATATCCTGCCTGAGGCTACACTGAAGGTATTTCACAGAAAGAGCACCGCGGTCGAGCTGCACGCTGCCAACAGCCGTTATCCACCATTGATCTTTCGCGATAAAGAACAGGGCAAGATAAAGATTCTCGGAAGATTGGTAGGAGTTATACGAAGGGGCCGTAGCTGAGAGTTTGTGCCTTTACGTGCAGATGCGGAATCGTTTCATAACAACCTTATCTCAATGTCAACAGGAATAATCTCATCACTGGAGGTGAGATAGGATATGGACAGTTTTTGTCACCTTGAGGTCCACAGCGCGTATTCTTTCCTTTGGGGGACGTTTACGCCAAGGGCTTTGGTAAACGAGGTCAGAATAAGGGGGCAAAAGGCCGTGGCCCTTACGGATATCTGGGGACTTTACGGGGCTGTACGCTTCTATAAGACCGCAAAAGATGCGGGAATACAGCCTGTGATCGGATCCAGAATATGTCTATGGGAAGGCTCATGGATAACCTTGATCGCAAAGACCTTCAGGGGGTACGGAAACCTTTGCAAGATCATAACGGCCGGATTGGGCAATAAAAGAACCGGCAGACCTGCGGCACTGTACCACCATATAAAAAAATGGTCTGGGGACTTAATCTGTCTTATAGGTGGATACGGCTCAAGACCTCATTTTTTGGCCAAAAACGGCAACATGGAGGGAGCTGGGATATCGCTTTTACCTTTTAAGCGGCTATTTTCCAAAGATCTCTTTGTCGTACTTCAGAATCACGGTCTTCCTGAAGACATGGATACCAACCAGATACTCGTTCAGGCAGCCGAAAGGATCAAGATCCCGATTATAGCTACAAATCAGGTGGCGTTTCTCCATGCTGATGACTACAGACTGCATAAGACCCTGATAGGTGTCCAGAGACGTCATTATCACAGGGAGATAAAGTGCCTGCCCAACAACAGTTTCTGGCTTACTTCCGGACAGTACATGGCTTCAAGGATCCCATGGGCCGTGGCCTTGAAGAATACAAACAGGGTGGCAGAATTGTGCAGGGGATTCTACTTTCCGGTGGGAAGACTTCATCCACCAAAGCTCCGATTCAAAAAGGAAGAAGGGGATTACATCCTGGCAAGGACGGCCCTCCAGGAACTTGCACGCAGCCGGTCTCCAGTAGAGACGGAATATATCAGACAACTCGATCAGGAACTCAAAGTCATCAAGGGCAAGCGTCTTTCAGACTTCTTTCTACTGGTGAGGGAAATAGTAGAATTTGCAAAGGGTCGCGGCATCAGACACAGTCTTCGGGGTTCAGCAGGAGGCTCCCTGGTGGCACATCTGCTTTATAAATGCCCTGACCCCTTAGAACACGGCCTTCTGTTTGAGCGATTCATTAACCAGGGACGGAAAGATATGCCGGATATTGACATAGACTTCGACTCCGAGAGAAGGGACGAGGTCATAGGCAGCCTTATGGACCGTTTTCAGATACAGACGGCCATGGTAGCAACAGTACAGACCTTCAGGGCAAGAAGTGCTGTTCGTCTTGCGGCAAGGGCTTTAGGCTATCCACTTCATGAGATAGAACGCCTTACAAAGTGCCTTCCATGGTCGCTCAGAGGGATAGGGCTTGAAAAGGCG
>CAZPDU010000188.1:0-4381 GCA_964585405.1 uncultured Thermodesulfobacteriaceae bacterium
TGGACATGGAGATGTCTTTTATTGAGGAAGATGACATTATTGACTTGATAGAGGGGCTGATGCGTCTTTTGTTTAAAGAGACGCTGGACAAGGACATCAGTACACCGTTCAAAAAACTGACCTTTCAGGAGGCAATGGATCGTTTCGGTACTGATCGTCCGGATACGCGCTTTGGTCTTGAGCTTTGCGATATATCTGACATTGCTGCTGAATGCGGACTTAAGGTTTTTCAGGAGGTAGTTTCCGCCGGTGGTACGGTAAAGACCATAAACGCAAAAGGCATGGGTGATTTTTCCAGAAAGGACCTTGATGATCTTACTGAATTTGCAGTAGGCCTTGGTGCCAAGGGACTTGCCTGGATAAAAATAAAGGAAGACGGATCATGGCAGTCACCAGTGGCAAAATTTTTCTCCGAGGAAGAGAAAACAGCAATCAGACAGCGGCTGAATGTGGCTCCGGGAGATATACTGTTCTTCGGTGCAGACCGGAAGAGCGCTGTATGCAGGGTGTTGGGAGAACTCAGGATGGAGCTCGCCAGACGCCGCAATCTTATTCCTAAGGGGGAGTTTGGTTTTATATGGGTTACTGAGTTCCCTCTGATGGAATACGACGAGAATGAAGGAAGATTTGTATCTCTTCACCATCCATTTACCGCGCCCATGAACGAAGATTTGGACATGTTATCCAGTGAGCCGGCGAATGTCAGATCCAGGGCCTATGACCTGGTCCTTAATGGAATTGAGATAGGAGGGGGAAGTATCCGTATCCATCAGGCCCCTGTTCAGGAGGCCGTCTTCAAGGCCTTGTCCATCTCTGAAAACGAGGCCAGGGACAAATTCGGCTTTCTTTTAGAGGCACTGGAATATGGGGCACCGCCTCACGGAGGCATTGCTTTCGGCCTGGATCGCCTGGTAATGCTCATGGCGGGAAAAGATACCATAAGAGATGTCATGGCCTTTCCAAAGACCCATAAGGCCCAGTGTCTATTGACCAATGCACCTGCAAATGTGAGTATGGCCCAGCTGGCTGAGCTTTATCTGAAGCCCGACTGGAAAAAAGCGCCCAAATAGGTTATAGTCCCTCTTGACTTGGGGCAGGCTTTCTGCACAGTCAGACATATTAACAGATGGGCTGGGGAAAAGCCGTTTTTTGTTTACTCAGACCAGGAATTGACTTTTAAGAAATAGAATAATACCTTTAATTCAATAGTTAAATTATACAATTCATAATTAGTATTAAATAAGGAGTCCTTATGGCAAAGTGGAATCCAGGGCGCGGATTATTGGATCGTCAAGGTGGTAAATACTGGAATTACAGTCTCCAGGACAGCCCCAATGCCGATCTTATGAGAGATATATACCCTTACGACAAGGTATGTCTCATTGATTTTGATCACAAACATATGATGCCGTCTCCATGCCCTCATATGCTTATAACTGATACCACATTCAGGGATGGGCAGCAGGCAAGGCCCCCGTACAGCGTGAAACAGATGGGTGAAATTTTCGATTTATTACACCGTATGTCAGGCCCAAAGGGGATAATCCGTCAGTCCGAGTTTTTTCTGTATACCTCCAAGGACAAGGAGGCAATAGAAAAATGCCGGGAAAAGGGGTATGAGTTTCCACAGATTACAGGCTGGATAAGGGCAAAGGCCGAAGACCTGAAACTCGTGAAGGAAATGGGCCTGGGCGAGACAGGTATTCTTACATCTGCCTCTGATTATCATATATATCTTAAGCTTAAAAAGACCAGGGCCCAGGCCATGGAGGCCTATCTTGCCATAGTCAAGGAGGCCCTGGACCTGGGAATAGTTCCACGTTGCCACTTTGAGGACATCACCCGGGCAGACATATACGGCTTTTGTGTACCTTTTGCAATAGAACTTATGAAGTTGCGGGCAGATAGTGGAATAGACATTAAGATCAGGATGTGCGATACGCTGGGCTACGGAGTCACATATCCAGGTTCGGCACTTCCAAGGGGTGTTCCGAAACTGGTCAGGGCTATGATAGACGACGCCGGGGTGCCCGGAGAACTCCTTGAATGGCACGGCCATAACGACTTTCACAAGACGGTGATCAATGCCACCACGGCATGGCTTTACGGGTGTGACGCCATAAACGGTACTCTGCTTGGGTTTGGTGAGCGTACGGGCAATACTCCCATAGAGGCCATATTAATAGAGCGCATGGCCCTCAGAGGAACTGATGACGGTACAGATACAAAGGCCATCACAGAGATGGGCCGGTATTTTGAGAGAGAGCTGGGGGTAAACATTCCCAAGAACTATCCGCTGGTCGGTGAGAATTTCAATGCCACCAGCGCCGGCATACATGCAGATGGGCTGCTCAAGAATGAGGAAATTTATAACATATTCGATACCGGCAAGATACTGGGCAGGCCGGTAACCGTGATTATCTCCGACAAATCAGGTACGGCAGGCATCGCTCACTGGATAAATGCACACCGCGAACTGGATGGTTCACAAATGATTGATAAACGTCATCCAGGGATTGTGCGGATATATAAGCATATTATGAAAGAGTATGAGGAGGGCAGGGTTACCTCCATGTCAAATGAAGAGATGCATATCCTTGCCAGAAGGCACCTCCCTGAACTCTTCGTGTCTGAGTTCGACAAGCTCAAGAAAAAGGCCCATGAACTCGCCTTCCACCTGGTGGAGGACCTGATAGAGCGTAAAGAGATACAGTCAATGGATCCGGAGATTGCAAAGCCCGTTTTTGTCCAAATCCTTAATGACAATCCCTTTATCCAGTTTCTTTACGTAGTAAATGCGGACGGGCACAAGATTACCCAGAACTTCACCCATCTGGAGGATAGGGCTAAATATGCAGACTTCCAGCTGGACAGCGATTTTTCCTCGCGTCCCTGGTTTATTGAACCTGTGAAGGATGGCAAGATCCATGTCAGTGATTTTTATACATCCAGGATCACCGGCGCTCTCTGTATTACAGTTTCGGGCCCAATCCGCAATGAAGACTATGAGATTATCGGTATTCTGGGGATAGATCTGCGATTTGAAGACCTCGCAAAGATGGAGCGGGACTCTGAGGAATGAGAAGGGTGCTGTTCGGAAGAAGTGGGCCGGCCATACCTCTATTGCCCTGATTTTCCCTGATGTTTATTCTGTGGGCATGTCCAATCTGGGCCTGCAGTCGGTCTATGCCGGGCTTAATGCCGGAGACCGGCTGGTGGTGGAGAGATTTTTTTTGCCTGATCCACAAACTCACTTGTTCACCGGGTCAGCAAAATTACCCTGGCTCTCCGAGGAGTCATCCAGACCCCTTAAGGACTTTGATCTTCTACTTTTCTCAGTAAGCTTTGAGTCCAATTACCAAAACATGATAAAGGCCATAGAGGCGGCAGGTCTGTCTCTCAGGTCGAAAGATCGTCATAATTTGGAACCTCTTGTGCTGGCAGGGGGGATTGCAACCCAGATCAATCCCGAGCCGGTAGCCCCCTTTGTGGACGCATTTCTTCTAGGCGATTTCGAGGCCATTTCAGGGGCCTTTATCTCATGCATACCGGACGTCACTGATCATGGCATCTCGAGAATTGAACGATTAAAACTGCTGGCGGACAATATCCCCGGAGCCTATGTACCAGGGGCTTACAGGCCCTTCTATAGCGCCTCGGGAGCTCTGTTGGGTTGTGACCACAGACAGGGATTTCCCTTCCCGGTTGTTCCAGCCGTCTTTATTCCAAATCCTCAATTGGTAATCCCTCAGGTCCCTCATAGCGGTATAATCAGTCCTGATTCTGTATTTTCCAATATGTTTTTAATAGAACTCGCCAGGGGGTGTGGAAGGGGCTGCAGATTTTGTGCTGCTGGATTCGTGTGCAGACCTCCAAGGCAATGGTCTGTTGACAGCATTAATGAGGCAGTTCAAGAATGTAAGGATACTGACCGTATAGGGCTGGTAGGTCTTGAATTTCTGGGGATAAAGGATATTGAACAGTTTTGCCTGGGACTCCTGGACAAGGGGCTGAAACTCGCCTTTTCATCTCTCAGGGCGGATGATATCACTCAGGACATTGCCCGTCTCCTCAAGACTTCTGATGTCAAGGTGGCAACCATTGCACCTGAAGCAGGTTCTCAAAGGCTGAGACGGATTATCAACAAGAATCTTGATGAAGATGTAATACTGGGGGCGGCGGATACACTGGTATCAGGTGGAATTCCGAACCTAAAGCTCTACTTCATGCTGGGTCTGCCTTTTGAGACCGACGAAGACGTTTATGGCATTATTGATCTGGTTGACAAAATCCGCAGTATAATCAGGCCAATTGGTCAATCGCGGGGTCATCTGGGCTCTATAACCGTTTCCGTCAGCACTTTCGTGCCAAAGGCATGGAC
>CAZPDU010000189.1:0-19962 GCA_964585405.1 uncultured Thermodesulfobacteriaceae bacterium
TTTGACTATCCTATTGAAATCATTGGATTTTTTGGTGACCATTCGGGCATCATAAATTGATTTCGGATTTACCTCCTCAAAAAAGTGGGAAACTTCAGACTCTTCATTAACCCAGCCAAAATTCTTCAAAGGAATGTTCAACATCGTATCTTGCACTTCCTCACCGATAACCCATACTACCGCTTTGTCAAGCAGGCGGTCCGAAAGCTCATTTAAAACTCTTAAGGCAATATCGAATCCCTTCCTGTAATCACCTCTTGAAAATACAACGATCGCATTCATTTTACCCTTAGCCTCCAAAAGCTTATTATCAATTTCCGGATAAAAGACTTTGTGGTCAATTCCATTGGTAATGGTAGTCACATTCTTTGCTCCATATCTTTTCTTGAGCAGGGAGGTAAGCTGTTCTGATACGGCAATGGTCCTTATGGCCCTAAATCGCAGGGCCGTGATATAGAGTAAATCGACCAGCATCTTCATAAAACGTTTTCTGTAATAAGATACATCCCAGTCCTGGGCAAAAAAGAGGAGTCGATCGCGGTTCCTCATGGAGAGGAAAAAGGCGAGGGGAATGATGTCAATGATGACCCTGTCAGCACTGAATTTCTTAAATATTCCATAAAGTATGGTTCCGGCCTTAAAGGGCAATGGAATCTTTTTCATCTCAACAAGAGGATTAATCTCAAATACTGTGGAGATTTCATTGGTGTATATGACCACCGCGTGCCTTTTTTCGGCCAAAAAGTTGGCATACTCAGCCATCATCCTGTCTCCCCCGCGGGAAAAGAGGCTGTGGCGATAAAAGGCAACCTTCATATGGACCCTTTCTTGTCCCCCATCTGGCACACCATCTGGTAGAAATCAAACATAGCCGCCCGGAGCGTATAGGGAAGAGTGCACCGGAGAAGGCCTATTAGCAAGATCACGTATTCTCCAGCCTTCAGCGTATCAAGAAACCACTGCTTAAACAACGCTATCTGCTTACTTGGAGCGTATAGATCAGGATGCTTTCGCTTAATGTAAGAAAATATCTCCCTACGGTGTTTTTTGCTTTCAGAAATCATACTTGGACCATGTTTACGATACAAAAATAATGGCTCTTCAATTCGGGCAAACTGCCAGCCCGCCTTTGCCACTCGAATCCAGAATTCCCAATCCTCAAATCCAGCTCGCATATTTTCATCATAATATCCCACTTTTTCCCACACATCACGGCGAAACAGACATGCGGGGTGGAGTAAGTTCTCACGTAATGACTGATAGAAACTAAACGGTATGGGCCTCCAGATGTAATTCTGGTCTCCGAAATACTGAGGCAGTGTGGCGACAACCCCTACTTCCGGACGGCTTTCGAGAACGTGGAACGATTTCTCAAGGAGCATCGGTCTAATCATGTCATCCGCATCAAGACAGAGTATATATTTTCCCAAAGAGAGACTGATTCCAGCATTTCTGGCTACGGGAAGTCCTTTGTTTTTCTGGTGTATGACGAGGGTTTTGGGACGATTTATTTCGCTGAGAACTGCTATCGTTTCCGCTTCATCCGACCCGTCATCCACAACAATAATTTCAAAATCCCGGAATGTTGAAGCCAGAACGGAATCGACCGCCTCCATGAGATAAGCGCCGTAGTTGTAACAGGGAATGATAATAGATATGGATGGGTTATTCTTCCGCATTCAGATAAAATCGTGATCTTTTGTCCAGGTATCCTAGAACAATATTTCTGAGTCTAAAATCAACCAGATATTGTCCCAGGCCAATTCGAAGCTCGTGGAGTTCTTTTCTTCGCAAACAATCTGATAACCACTGGAAAAACAGCCGGGTCTGTATCTTGAAACTATACAAATCTTGATGCATTTTCCTGATATGGCTCACAAGCTCCACATGTTTTTTTCTACTTTTGAAAAACTTTGACCCCCCATGACACCTCTGGAAGAACAGCACTTCCGCGATTTGGGCCACTCCCCACCCGGCTTCACCGATTTTGATCCACAGTTCCCAGTCTTCATAACCTGACATCTTTTCGTCATAGCCTCCAACTTGCTGCCATGCCGTTTTCCGGAACATGGATGCAGGATGAAGTTGATTCCCGTTGGACAACAGGTAAAGGTTATACGGTAGCGGTTTTTCCACGACCCGAAGCAAACCGAACATGCTATACCAAGATGTAGCAATTCCCAGGCTGGGATCAGAGTCCAAAATTTTCGATGCCAATTCCAGATAACGGGGGTGGATAAAATCATCTGCATCAAGGCAAACGATGTAATCACCCTGAGCGGCTTTTATACCCGTGTTCCGCGCTCCAGCCGCACCTTTGTTTTCTTGCCTTATGACCTGAATTCCCCCATGCAGAAGCCCTTCCAGAACCTCGAGCGTAAATAGATCCTCTGATCCGTCATCGACCACGATGATTTCAACGTCACGAATTGTGGATTTTTTTGCTGAGTCCACTGCCTCCTCAACATACTGTCCATAATTATAGCAACTGATCACTACTGATATTTTATCTTGTTTTTCTATCATAATCGCTTACGGGGTATTCAGTTTATTCCCATACCCACAATATGTAGTATATGACTATAGACGAAGACTATCTGCAGACGTTGCTTGAATTCAACGACCGCTTCCTTACTAAGGAGGCGTGCCGGAAATATTTGTACCATTTGCATTGGCCTAACGGGTTTCATTGCCCACGTTGTGGCCATTCGAAATATTGGGTAACCAAGCGACATTACGCGACAATCGCAGAGGATCAAGATAACCATGTGACGACCTTGAATTTTGAATGAACCACAAGATGTAGGAATAAGGGAGTTAAACGAGTACCCCAGATAGCCTATTATGCGCTTTGCGCAACTGCATAGACGACGACAAAACTGGAAAGGTATGCTTTTCGTCAACTTCTTGGCATTGAGTACTTCTTTATCGATATTTCTCAAAAATCCCGACCAGCCTATCTTCCATGACATCCCAGCTAAACTCCTTAACGCACTTTGCCCTGGCTCTCCTGCCCATCTCGTGTGCTTCAGCAGCATTCGAGAATACCCACTCAATTCTATTTGCAAGTTCATATATATCGCCCGGCTCAACTATAATCCCACAATTATCCAAAATTTGTGGGATGTCGGATACATTAGTGGCGATGATGGGTTTAGCCATTGCCATGGCATCAAATAGTTTCCCAGGGATTTGACCGTAGGTCTGCAGCGACCTTACCTGAGGTAGAACTACAAGATCAGCCATACAGAGAAAATTGGGGATTTCATTAAATAGTATCTGTTCTGCAAAAATAACCTTATCCTCACCCAATCCTTTAAGCAGGCTCTCATACGAGGCATTAGAACCCTTGCCTATCATCATAAATCGGACATCATCTCTGTCCAGTATATTTAATGCCTTAATGATATCTTCCAATCCTTTATGCGGTTGCGGAGTACCCAAAAACATTATTATTTTAAACTTGTGAATATTGCGATCGTTCCGCAACCGTTCTCGATCAAATCTTTCAGGATTGAAAAAATTCGTGTCTTTCCCATGGGGCACCAATACGCCTCGTCCGTACCTTTCCTGAAATTGTGTAGATACAGTGGTAACCTCATCAGCAAGATACGCCAACTTTTCTATCCACTTGGTATGAAGAGGTCCTATGGGATTAGTGAATGATATCCATCTACTCAACCCTCTGGTGTTGATATCCCATGAAATTTCAAGGTCATCGATATCAAGGACCACAGGCCTTTTGCTAAGGAATTTTTTCGCTAATGCAACTCCGTAACTTGGCATCCTTAACTTAGAGGCGTATATAACATCACCTGAGATATCTCTGAGCATCGAGGCCACTGACCGTAAAAAACCTGGAAAATTACACCCATTCAATGACCTGTAGTCAAACTCTTTTGTATCGCAGGGTTTCCAAATGCTATCACCAGGGCGGGGAAACAAAAAACCATGTATGTCCACCTCATAACGTCTCTTTAAGACCTTGCCCAAGATATACGCCCTTCCGAGACAATTGTGGGACAAGTCAAACGATATAATAGATATTTTCATAACAATATGAAACTCTAAATATGATTATACGACTCTACTCACGTCGTTCAATAGGCCCAAACCTTCAAAATTTACTTACAGACGACCATTGGGCCAATGTTTTTCAACAAGGGACAGAATCCTGTCGACTCTACACGGCCAGGAATTTTTTCTCAGAAGATCTCTATATTCCTTACCAAAACTACCGGTTCTACCCGTCTTTAAGGCTACCTCAATCTTTTCGATAAAATCTTTCTTGTCTCTCGCTACATAAATCGCCTCTCGCAATTCATCGATTCCGTCTATTTCAGTTGATACAACGGGAACATTCATAGAACAATAGACGAATAACTTTAGCGGATTCATTGACCGAGTTAGCTTGTTTTTCAAATGAGGAATGATTGCTACATCAAAACTGCTAATATATTTCCTAACCTTGTGGTACGGTTTCACTCCCAGAAAATAAACATTATCATAGGCAGTTAGCTTTACAATGTCTTTTGACAAATGTGCGGAGCCAATTAATATAAGATTCCAGTCCGGCCTGTTAGTGACAACATACTTGAGTAAGTCAATATCGATACGTGAGGAAAGATTCCCGACGTATCCGATAATGTGCCCCTTTATCTTCTTAAATTCCTCAGGCTTTTTGCATTTAAATTCCTCATCGATAGGAATTTCACATGCATTTGGAATAAGGCATACTTCATCCGCAAAATTAAGCATAGACTCACGGAGTTTCTCGCAATTCACAATCACTAAATCACTTAACCTGATGATATCGCGATAATTTTGAGTAAGCCTTTCAACGTAAGGATCATCCTTATCATACCAGGCTCTGTGGTCATCAATTACGTCGCAAACAACAAACTGCGGCTCAAACGTTTTGACAATTTCTGGGAAATCGAAATTTTTCGGACAGACAAAAAAAATGGTGCGGCGTTGCCCTACTTTGTTCCTCGATAGAACTCGAGTTATGAAATCCATGTAAGCGTTTGATCGAGGGGAAAACAACCTAGTCAACCTACTAACCTTCACGAATGTATAGTACTTCACCCGGCCAGAGTTTTTGAGTCCTAAAATCCTTGAAAGAGTTTGAAAAAAAATCAGATTTGACTGATTAGTTTTCCGATCTTTGCTCAAATTTATGAGAGCAAGCAAGTCAAATATTCCAATCGGTGCGTCGAAATGAACAACTTGGTTAATTTTTGGCGACTTCGCAAGATATTTAATAAGCATATCCTGCCTTCTACCATATATCCCGGTGTCGTTTTGCTTCCAAAAAAATACGATGTCGTACTTGCCGTCAATATACATATGGTTGCGTTTTGTGGCGGTTATCTTGTAAATGAATCGAATCCCTATAATGCAATCTTAGGATAATTCAGATAAAAAAGAGTTTATAAAAGTAATCTACAATACCACATTCAGTGAACGGAAATGAAATGTTCCTACTTAAGAACAACCTACTCGTACGTTGTGAAACAGGCTTGAGTAGCCATACAATATGGGAGAACTCGCGTCATCAAGCCCCTCTCTATGGGAAGGGAGCTTTCCTATGACATTTGTCTTATTGTTTTTTTAGAAAAATCATTACGGGGCTGACTACTTTCTTGTATATTTTATAGGCTATTGTATTCTGAATCGCTTCCACATATGTCCGTAACTGTCTTATCTGATCATCTCTTTGTCTTATTTCGTTATCTCTTTGTCTTATCTGATCATCTCTTTGTCTTATTTCGTTATCCCTTATGTTTAATTGATTGCCTATATTCTTTACCCTTTGTCTTATTATCTCCGTCTGTTTTGTTGGCATATCAGATAAAAGTTTGTCTTTGAGGAGACTGCTCATAAGGTCCCGAAGTCTGTCCATTTCATTCTTATGGTTATAACTTGATTTTATCTGAATTCTACCTTCTTTGCCCATTTCTTTTCTCGATTCAGGGCTTTTAATCAACTCCTTCAACATTTCTGCCATGGCATGAGTGTCCTTCTCGGGCACAAGGAAGCCCGTTTTACCATCTATAACAACCTCTGGTATCCCGGTATGTGGTGTAGAAACCACTGGCAGCCCCGTTGCCTGGGCCTCCATTATAGAGACGGGCACACCTTCCCTGTCTCCATTTTCGGCAGTCAAGGAAGGGAGAAAGAATATATCCGCCCTTTCCATTTCTTTTAATACGCTTGACTGAGGTTGCGAGCCAAGTAGCACTACCTTGTCCTGAAGGTTTAACTCATTTATCAAACTGACGATATCTTTTTTCAAATTGCCATCACCGACAATCCGCAACTCCACATTTTGATGCTCATTCAGTACCTCGTTGAATGCCTGTATAGCATAAGGAATTCCTTTTTTCTCTACAAACCTACCGACGAGCAATATCTTTACAATATCTTCCTGTTTCCTTTCTATATATTTAAACTTGTTTAGGTCTATGCCACACCTGATGACCTCAATCTTTTCTGAGAGATCTCTGCCTAACATGTCCAATAAATATTCCTTGTTATAATCAGAGATCGTAATTACTCTTGTAGCTTCATCAAATTTCTCTCTCAGCTTATTGACATCAGGGCTTATAAATATATCATAGGCATGGGCGGTAAAGATAAAAGGGATATCGAACATCCTTGAGATCTTCAACGCCCAGTCAGTAGGCTTTGCTGCAAAATGTGCATGGATAAGGTCTGTAAAAACGAGAGATGATAAAAGCCGCTCATTAAGCTCAAAGCTTAGACTGGATGGACTTTGTGTAATATACTGCGTCTTCTCCAGGAGCCTATATTTTTCTACATCATCATGAACAATCTCTTCGCCAGAGGAATGAGCCGCAATGATATTGACCTCATGGCCCATATCTATCAAGCCTGTTATTTGACTGAGAACAAAGGTTTCCGACAGCTTCGGAAAACTCCCAACAATGTATGTTATGTTCATTTAATATCAGTCCATGCTTAAAGGCGGTTTTGTTAAAAATGTTGGCTCGTGAAGCAAAAAGCTGACAATATAGCGCTTGGCGACTAATGCGTTATTGAAGAAATTCTCATCGTAGGTCGAAATAGATTTTACAACCCCAACCTTCTTTTCAACAAAGAATCCTTGGCTCCTAATCTTTTGGTTCACTAAATCTATTTCCATATTAGTATCGACCCCCATGATAACCGCTATATATGTGACTGCTGATATCTCGCGGCCGAGACCAGTAGGATTCCAGGAGTTATGGGTATTCCATGTAAAATCCTTATTCACAAATGTTTTCAGGCGATTCCATAAGGAAACAGCGTTGTGTTTAAGTTCCCAGGGTACCTCTCTGTCGGCTGTTAAATAAACCAGAGAAGCATCTGCAAAAAGCACAAGAGGGGCCGCCATATAGAGAGGGTGAGGATGAATACCATGGTTATCCATCAAAAAATTATCATAGGCCGTTTGAGTGATTACATCGCAATAGGGTATATCCTTGGTGGTCGTGATACTATGATAGGCATAACACATGGAATGTGCTTCCCATTTTTGAGAGTTTTCTTCATTAGGAAAAAGTATGGCCGTAAGCGAAAGGAGCGGTGGGACAACTCCATTTTCGTCTGCCTTTGTATCATTCACAAAACCAGATGCGGGAGTTCGGAGGAGCATAAAATTTGATTCTTTTATAAGCATATCCTTAACGGCTCTTCGCACGGTTATTTCCAAATCATTCCATATAAGCCAGGAGGCAAGACCTAAGTTATACGCTGTAGTTGGTGCCAAATTGAATGAGATATTCGGGGGTTTTAAGGATGCAGTCCAGAAAGGATATTTTTCAATTAGTACATTTATGAGATAAGTTGCTTTTTCTAAATCCTTCTGATTTCCTTCTTTGCGGAATACAAAGGCATGAACAAGGGCTGTTGCGGCCAAAGACCTTGGGACATTGTTTCCTCCCTTTTTTAGTGCACCACTGAAGCCTTCCTTTTTGAGCAAACCATCAAAATTAGTTGCGCCGTATGATTTCTCAAAAACTTTGATAACCTGGTAAAATCCATTTTCAAGACTGTTTCCGCTTGCAGATTCAGAGTAGAATAAAAAGGCTAAAAAGACTGTAAAGCCTATAGCAGATAATGATTTAAATAGCTTGCATCTCATAGCCATCATCTCGTTACCCGCTTTGTTTTAATAACTATCTGATATCCAAAAAGATTTGGATATTTTCTGATTGACTTATCTATCAGGTTCTTTGGCTTAAGACATTCCACAAATTTTGGGGGTATGAATTCTCCGCCTATTTCTACAGATTCCAGGCCCACTTCTTTCAGGAGCTCTGTGAATGTATGCATGGTAAAATCATGAAGGTGTTCAGCATGGTGGTAAAGTCTGCTTTCCTCAGGGAAATGGCCTTTTAGTAGCTTTATCCTGTACTTCCACCAGGCTATGTTCGGAAAAGACACGATAAGGTTGCCATGTTTTGAGAGTAATTTTTTGCACTTCTTTAAAGCCACTTCCGGATGTAAAAGATGTTCAATGATCTCAACACAAACGATATAATCGAATGTGTCCTCTCCCGTTTTCTTGTTCAGATCATCTTCATCAATGTCAATCTGAAAAATCTTATCATAATAAGGACGCGCAAGTTCAGCCGCTTTTTCTGAAATGTCGCACCCTACAACATGTATATCTTTAAACTTTCCCTTGAGGAGTTTCCCTAATGTCCCCTCCCCGCATCCTACATCCAGGATATTAATCTTGCGGTCTCCATCGGGAATCATCGAGACCACAGCCTTAAATCGGTTAGGGATATATACTCCCTCTTTAGTGTGTATCTTGCCAATACTTTTCCTGTGGTCCCAGTATCCTTCATAAAAATCTTTAAAGCTTTTCTTAATTTTTAACCTCCTTTGGTCTGTAAAGAACTGATGCTAATTTTGACGTTCATGTTCACAAGACCATAAGACACAGCATTACCTACGACCTTAAAGGTTAACATATCTAATCGCCTATCAAGAAACACTCGCTGGTGAGAAACAAATTCGGCAACACTCACATTCACGGCATATGAACCGGGATTCAAAGTTATTACCTGATCAAACTTGGCAACAATCAATGTATTTGCTTTAACGTGGCCCACAGAGTAATTAGCCACTTCCGTGCTTGTGCCAAAAATCTCTAGACCAGTGAGGGTCAGGATAGAAACACCTATAGCTGGCTCCATAACATTCTTCTTGAAAAGGATTGTTGTATTGAAAATATATCGTTTTCCCGTTTCAATGACAGTGACGGGATTACCCTCCCCATTAAATATTTCAAACTTCCTTATAGATACTGCTCCTGTTCCATATCGGCATTCTGAACCGGAGGTCTCAAACGGCTTCTGTAATCTCTCGTCTTTATCTTTTACTGACTTTTGCTTGCTACCACCTTTCAACCTTTTGACATAAGTTTCTTCCCTTGCAGCCAGCATCTTGCTATAAGTTTTTAGCACATTTTTTGAATTTCCTATTTGAACCATCTTTCCTTTATCAAGAAGAGCAACACGGTCGCACATACTTGTAATGGTAGCAGGGCTGTGAGATACAAATAGTATGGTCTTGCCTTGTGTCTTAAAGTCTTCCAACTTTCTATAACAGCGGCGCTTAAACATATCATCCCCGACTGCCAAAGCCTCATCTATGATAAGAATGTCAGGATCAACATTTACCGCACAGGCAAAGGCCAATCTCACGTACATCCCGCTTGAATAGGTCTTAACGGGCTGTTCGATAAAATCCCCGATGTCAGCAAACGACATAATATCATCGAACCTTTCCTCCATGTCTTTTTTTGTAAATCCTTTAACTGCGCCACTCATGTAGACATTTTGACGTCCCGTAAAGTCAGGGTTGAAACCTGCACCAAGTTCGAGAAGCGCTGATATTCTGCCATTTGTTTTGACATGACCGGACGAAGCCCGGAGTATTCCACAGATGATTTGAAGAAGCGTGCTTTTACCACAGCCATTCTGACCGATAATGCCCATTGTCGTGCCCTTTGGCAGGTCAAAGGAAATGTCTTGCAGTGCCCAGAAGTCCCGATGGTACTTTTTCCTTAGTGGATGAAATGCTTCCTTCAGCCTATCTTTGGGACTCTTATAGAGCTTGAATTTTTTGCTTACATTTTTGACTGATATGGCAGTATCCATTTTCATAGAACATCCGCAAAGTCCGGCTTCAACCTCCTGAAAACAATCCCACCCAAACCGATTATCACTAAGCTTACGACTACAAGATAACCTACCTCGGAAACGTCAGGCCATTCGTGGGTCAATAGGGCTCGTCTGTAACCATCGATAACATGATACAGCGGGTTTATCTTCAGTATGGTCTGAATTTCGGGCGGCAATATGCTTGCCGGATACATGATAGGAGTGAAGAAAAACCAGAGTTGAATTACCACGGTTAGTATCTGATTTACGTCCCTTAAAAAAACGTCAACGCTTGCGACAATCCATCCTATCCCAAGTGCAAATACACTCAGGATCAGCAAATAAAACGGGAGTAAAAGGATAAAAATACTAACTTTACCCCCTGTAATTAGAATCAGAAACATCACAATGCCGAAAAAGATGAAATGGTTGACTATGTTTGAAAATAGCACGACTGCGGGCAATATTTCGGAGGGGAAAACATTTTTGGTGATCAGATTCTTGTTGGCTATCAGGATGTTGGAAGATCTTTTGACCGTGTCGGCAAACATAAGCCAAGGGAGAAGCCCGCACATAAACCATACGGAAAAAACCGTAGTTCCCTCATTTGCAGGAAGTCTGGCACCAAAAGCATAGGTGTAAATGAAAGTGAATGTCACTACTTGGGCCAGGGGATGGATAACAGACCAGAATATACCTAACAGTGATCCGGAGTATCTGCTATGAAGGTCTCTGACAACCATTGTCTTGACCATATATGAATTCTGAACAATATTTTTGAGAAACAGGAAAAAAATTCTCAAATTTTCCAATGCTTTTTTGTCCTTGAAATTTTTTATGGCAATAATTTTATAATAAGTCCTTGGATACCTTTAGTACTTCTTCATTGGAAATTTCCATCATACAAGCCATATTATTCGAGCAAGGCGGTGTGGTTCCAAATTTCGTACATGGACTACATTCAAGATTTTTATTGATTATCCTGTGCTTTTCCCCTTTAGGTCCCCACTTATCAGCAATTCCTGGACCGAATAGCGAAACAGTGAATATGTTACACAAGGCTCCTATATGCAGGATTCCTGAATCCGTGCTTATTAGAAGTCTGCAGCGGTCAAATAGCGCCACAGTTTCAGAAAGTGAGAGCTTGCCGCATAGATTGATAACTGGGCTGTTAACGGTATCCATAATTTTTTGGGATATATTAATTTCCGCCTTTCCTCCTATAATTGTCGGCTGACTTCCCATTTTCCATAATTCATCAGCCACTTGGCTCCACCTGTCTATAGGCCAAAGTCTTTCTATTATGCTTGCTCCTGGAAATATACATACAATTTCTCTCTTAATATCGGATAATAAAGCTCTGATTCTTTCTTTTTCTTTATTTGTGGGGAAAAAATAAGGAGATTTCAATCGAAATTTTCCCGGCCAATTTTCAATTCCAGCGGCGAAGAGACGGAAAAAACTCTCTGCCTCGTATTCATCCTGATGATATCGAACGCTGACATCGTAAGCACTCTCCCTTCCTCTGGTCGCAAAACCGATCTTTTTATGTCCTTTCAACAAGGTGATGAGTGTCCCGGTCAAGAAATGGGACTGTTCGGTATCAAAGATACAGTCGTATTCAGTTGCTCTAATCTCTTTCAGGTCGCTTAATCTATTGTAATTAAAAATTTTGGAAACAAATGGGGAATGAGCGAACACCCCGGCGTTTCTCGGCTCGCACAGTATGTGGGTCTGTATAGTAGGAATAATTTCTTTCAGCACCTTGAGGGCCGGCAAGAGAAGGGAGGCATCGCCGATCCCGCCGGGCCTGATTACCAGCACTTTGTTGGTCTTTTTATTAGTGGAAGTTTTCCTTTCACCCAATCTGCAAGCAACAGCGAGCTTCAACGCCAGTGGACCAATTAAGGCATCAACTGTTTTCAATAATTTTATGCGACGATTCACGAGTAGTGCCGAGGATATTCTGCTAGCATGGAGGTATTGTTTGAACTTTATAGATCTAATTCATAGCCATTCGAATAATCCGTGTCCAAAAATGAAAATTCACTTAAACTATCAAGTTGCTGATATTACTTTCGCACCTTCGTCTTTCAATGCTTTTATGATCATTCTTTTTGTCAACTGTATATATGATAACAAATAAAACCCAAAAAAATCAAAACGGTTAATATAAGATGAGGGTCCTTAACAAGAGTTAATATAGGGTCACCGCCCTTTCCATTATCTACCAGTAGCAGAAAACGAGCTATTCCATAGGTGGCAGGAATTATAGAATAAATTATATTATTTTTGTTTCCTATTGCGTATAGACCATAGGTAAGTATGCTGATCCCGCCGGTTATCCAGAGAAAATGGTTTAGATATGCCGGAGAATAATGAGCCAGGCTTTGTCTATGATTATGGGCGTCTTTATGCAATACAACCAACTCAGATTTTCGTTTTGCCAATGTAATTAACAGCGCAAGGAAAAATACCGTCAAAAACAACCAATCAGAGACAGGAATTCCCGTTGCAAGGCCTCCGGCCATAACGCGTAGCACAAAAAAGCAGGCTACCATGAATATCTCAAGACCTTCTATGTTTTTCACTCCGAGACTATAAATTGTGGTTAGGGCTAAATAGCTAAAAATACAGATAATAAGGCCCGTATTAGCAGCGAATCCAATAGACAAAAGGACGGTGATGGACCCGAGCAGGGCCACCAACAGTAGAAGGTCTCTTAGCGTCAGCCTGTCGGTTGGGATAGGGCGTTTACATTTATCCGGATGGTAAGCATCACGCTCCTGGTCTATCCAGTCATTAAAGATGTATCCCAGGCTCGCGACAGCGCAAAATAAGATGCCGGTTTCTATGGTCAATCTCAGGAGATTCCATTCGGTAAGTCTGCCGGCGAAAAAAATAGGTGCAAACACAAGGAGATTCTTAATCCACTGATAAGGACGGATTATTTGAATGTAACTATTACACTTGTCCCATAGGATCACATGACAAAAGACCGGAATTTTTGATGTATTGTCCCTTGCTTTCATATTCAGATAATTAATTAACACTTTATAAGTGACGTTTGTCGCATTTGTAAAGGTGTTTTATTCGATCTTTATTAAAACATCGTCTTTTCTGAATGGTAGCTTGAATTGATTGGCCATAGACCTACACAGATTCACAAACACAGAGAATATTGACATTGTGAATCGCCTTGGTCACGTGATGAATAGCACAAAAGAGAATCGGCCTTCGAACATAAGAGATTTATATCTATGTAAGAGAAGGCTTTTTGAATTGATTGAGTCGAGATTTGGCTTGGTCGGCAAACCGGGACGATGGAAATTTCGCAATAATGTCTTCGAAATATAAATGAGCTTTTTTATAATCTTTAAGTTCAGTGTATAAAAACCCAATTTGATATAGTGCAAAAGGATCTCTCTTTTTTTTATATGCCTTTTCATAATAATCAATACATTTTATTATATTTTTTTTGTGCTCCTCTTGCTTCGAATTTTTGATGTTTCTCATTATATTAGCTGCCTCATAGTAATATTCAGGCAATGGTCTTATTCGGAGCGCCTGATCATAGTAGGCAATTGCTTCTAGGTATTTATTATCTTTTTTGGCTAGATTGGCGAGAGCCACCAGGGAACGATCTTTCCAGTCTTTATCTTCGGCCACCTCGACTGCTTTCCTAAAATAAGGAAGGCCCTCAGTGCCTCCTAATGCAACACCGTATTTATACAGTACCTTTCCGAACCTAGGAGACTTTTTATAGGTATCCGCCCATAGATCTAGATTATTTTGCCAGACTAATGTGCGCAGAAAAGTTGTTATAGAAAAAATTAGCATAATTGAGATAATTACAATCGCGGTCAGTCTTGCGTTATTCGGGACTTTTTCCAAAATATGTCGGATAGATACACCTATTGATAAGGCCCAGACTACGGTAGCTAAATAGAGATATCTTTCAGCAAAAGGGGTCCATGCAATTCTACTGGTAGCTGCCAAAATGGCTGGCGAAAATGCCACTATGATAAGCATCAGCCATATAATAATGCAGTAATATTTCTTTAAGTAAAAATAACCAGCTAATATCATTATAAAAATGAAAAAACCAGAGTAAAACACAACATTTATTTTATAAATGGCCAAATTTAGTGGAAAAGGGAAAAACAATTTCTTTATATAAAAAGCGATAGTGGCCGGCACATATAACAGTGAACTTTCCATTGCGGAATTGCTCGTACTTATATTGTTAGATACTGCCATCTTTATGCCGTGGTCAAACTGGCTTAAGCCGTTCATTCTCAGATAAAGATAGATAGTGAGGGGTATGCATAAAATAATCAGCCAGATAATAGTTGATTTCGCGGTATGCATCAGGCCCTGTTCCTTGGAATATGACAGGAAAAGGTTCGCAATGAGCATTATCGGTATAATGGCCAATGCATTTTCTTTGGACAATAATCCAAGGAGTAAGCTCAAAATGACTAAAACGGTCTTTCCTCTAAACCGGGAAAGGTAAAAATAGAAAGCGAGCAGGCAAAAGAATGTCCCAAGTATATCAGATCTTCCTGACACCCAGGCTACAGATTCGCAAGTCAAGGGATGAATGGAGAAAAGCAGGGCGCATACAAGTGCAATATGTTCGGATTTTGAATAAGCTTTGAAGAGTTTCAGGGCTATGAAAAAAACTAAAAACGCATTGAGTATGTGTAAGATATAATTGGTCAAGTGATACCCGGCGGGTTCCATAAGCCATATTTTACTGTCGGCAATGAAGGTTAAAACCAGAAAGGGCCTATAGTAGCGATCAATCGAATGAGGGAAAAATAAATCTTTTAATGAAAAGTTTTTGTGGGGATCATTAAGGTCTGAAATCAAGCTGTTATCATCTAAGCTGATCAGCTCAGATGAAAGGACAGGATAAAACACGGTTAACGTAATGATCGCGATCAGAGCTACTGCTATATATTTTGAGTTGATGGAAGATTTTGAAATGAATTGCGATATCATCATTTTGACATAAACTTATTTCTGCCGCAGCATTTTACTGGTCGTATAGACCCTTCCGTTTTCCAACAGAATAAATTGACCGCCGTAGGGATCATTCGGGATCCTGTCGATTAGTCCGGCAGTGACCAGTTCGGCAAGGGAGGAAGGTAGTTTCCGATATGTTTTCTTATATTCTCTTACCTTTTGTTCCAATTGGTCCATGATTTCCAGAGTCTTTATTCTCAATATGAACTCGCGTTTAATCTGTTCATTTTCCGTATCCATGATCATTTCTTTCAGAAATATTATACCCATTCGATGCTCAAGGGCATAACCAGAGAGACGTGCTGCCAGGGAGGCCAGATAATAGGGACTGCCGGGCAGTTTCGATGCCTCCATCAGGTATCTGGACCCGTTGATATTGTCCTTTAAAAAAAAGAAATAATTGAATCCCAGGTAATAAGGCACCCGGTAGTCACTGGTCCGATATTCCCTGGCCTTAAGGAGCAGCTTGTTCGCAACCTCGTATTCTTTCAGGTCCCACGTGAAAATCATGTCTGCAAAGAGGTATGCGTCCCAGAAATATGGATCCAGATCGGTAATGGTGTTTACCGATTCTTCCAGATATTTGAAGTGCTGATCGTTGAATTCTTCCTGTTTACCTATTCTTTCGCCCAGAAATGTAATCACCTTCAGAAAGAGAAAATCAGAGACCATCCCCTTGAATTCCATGGCTGCAGGACCTGTAAACCTGGATGGCAGGGTATAATCCATATAGTTTTCCCGAAGAAAGACATGCCGTTCACGCTGAAGGTGCTGCCAGGCCGCGCCGTAGAGCAAAAGGGCGGCAACCAGGCTCACAGGTAATAAACGGTTTACAGTCAAGTCAGTTCCCTTCTGCTGAATATAATAGATGCCAAGAGGATCAGGACAGTGCTGTATATAAGGCTGTAACCGGTGATGCTCAAAAGATAGGAAGACGTAATGGAGAGTCCGTGTGCCGCTCTGATCTTCAGGTCGTATACGGACAGATTGGGCACAATGTACTGGGTCATATCGATAATCGTCTTTACTGCAGTTGTGAGCTGGATTTCCTGTGCCTGGCTTTGAATGAACTGAACCACCTCTTCAACTGTCTGGCCGATAATATATGTAGATATGGTGAAGAGCAGGGTGAGAAAAGAGCTTGTGGTGACGGTACTGAAAAAGATTACAACTGCATTCAGGACCATAAACATCAAAAATTCAGCGTACACTGCCTGAAAGACCGGGAGCCATACAAATTCTTTAAAATAAACAGGGTACTGTGACTTGACTGCCCATATTGTCAACGTGCTTACAAACGTCAACATGCATAACGCAGTCAGGCTCAGAAGCACCAGCCCAAAAAATTTGCCTATCAGATACTGCGACCGGGAAAAGGGTTTTGACAGGACGCTGTATATCGTCCGTTTGTCCAGGTCTTTTGACATGAGGTTTACGGAGAGGGAAAAGATTATAAGGAGACCCCCGAACGTGATGGCGGAGATATTGATATCTACGGTCACCTTGTGCAACTCACGCAGGAAAAATCCGGTGACAAAAAGGGAAAGTCCCATAATCATCAGTGCAAACAGGCCGATCCCATAGAGCGTCCGGTCCCGGATTCCTTCTTTGAAAGTGATGACAGCCAGGGACCATATACGTCTGTTCATGGTTCGGTCTCCTTAACGGTCTGGAGGAAGATCTGTTCGAGTGTATTGACCGTATTGTCCACAGTGATTATTTTAACCTTTTCTTTTCCGCACAGGGTCAATGCATCAGATAAGTGTTCCCTGGGACACGTGATGGTGACATGGGTGCGATGTGTAAAGACGGCCCAGCCTGATTCACGGCATTTCTTCTCCATCTCGGACTTAAGAGAATCAACGACAATGCGGACGCTGTTTTCCTGGTCCAGCAGCTCGTTTTTTTGAAGTATTTTGCGCAGTCTGCCGTGTACCATGATGCCCGTCCGGTCGCATATGCGCTCCACATCACTGAGGATATGAGAGCAGAAAAGGACTGTCTTGCCCCTTTTTTTCAGATCCAGGATTATATCCACCACCATTCGCTGTCCCAGTGGATCCAGGCCGGACATGGGCTCATCCAGGACCACGATGTCCGGATCATGCACCAGGGCGAAACAGATGCCTGCACGCTGAATCATGCCCTTTGAATAAGAGCGCAGTCTGCGGTTTTTTGCTGAGTCCAGCCCGGTAAGTTTAAGAAGCTTGTCTATTCGGGGGTTTATATTGTGCGGAGGCATGTCGGAAGCCCGAGCGCTGAATCTCATAAGTTCGAATGCGGAAAGGTGGTCATAAAAATAGGGGTTTTCCGGAAGATAACCACAGTGTTCGCGTGATTCGGGATCGCTGGGTTGATTGCCCAACAGGGAGATTTTTCCCTTATTCGGACGTATGAAGCCCATCAGCATCTTGAGCACGGTGCTTTTACCCGCGCCGTTCGGGCCTACGATCCCGAAAATCTCACCCTGATCAATAGAGAGGGAAAAGTCCTGGACTGCCTGAATCTTCTTTCGGATAAAGCTGGTAATAAAGGTCTTTGAGACATTTTGAATGTCGAGATGCATGAATCCTTTATTACTATTACTCATAAAAGCAGCAGTCATGTGTCTTTTATCGGCACACATAACAAAAAACAAAAGACCCCTTTTAAGGGGTCTTTTGTAGTCAGAAAATTATGAGTGGTATGATTAATATAATACCGACGCTGACAGTGCGGTTTCCTTTCCCTTAATCAGTGCTAACGCCATCGCCACCACCCACATAATACCAGCCAGAAAATGCGCTGCTGTCGGAGGCCGATGGTACGGCAAGAGTCTCTTCTCTTTGCCGCTGATAATACCCGGTGGCATCTGAAGCAGTGCCATATTCCAGGCCGTTATCCATCGTGGTTATATTATTTAAGGTATTGATCGCGTATTGTATGCCGTCATCGTCAATATTATATCCGATAAGGACATTAGGAGAAGGCGTAAAAGTAAAATCGCTACCCCCGTCTGTGTCTGCAATTGTAAGTACATCACCATCTCCTCCATTGGTGCCGGTGGCCGCGAAAGAGGAAACGGAAAGGCCTAGAATAAGGCCTAAGGTAACAGCTATAATTATTTTTTTCATAATAAGTCCTCCTAAGAATTAAGTTGGTTTGAGCTTAATTGGGATAGTGCATCCATTCGGCATAATATCCTTCAAGATCTGTCCTTACGTTACGCATATCACTTACAGCAGCGGAATTCTGGGCCCTTGAACGATATTTGGCAAACTGCGGAATGGCAATCGCCGCCAGTATCCCGATGATCGCCACGACAATCATCAGCTCAACCAGGGTAAAGCCTCTGTGTCCTACTTTTCTCATTTTGTTTAAAAATCCAAGCATGATAGACCTCCTGTAATAAAAAATTAAATTTGTTTGATATTCAATGTTGTTTGATATTCAAAACATTTATCGGTAACTTTGCCCGGCTTGATAAATATAATTTTACCTCCTGTATTGATTTATTTTGAATTGAAATTGGAAATTTGAAATTGGGAAAAACAAAAAGTTGCGGATTCGTTACCTGATTTCTAATTTCCAGTTTCTAATTTCATTTCTTATCACTGACTTTGTAATGCCGTTACTGCAAGGTGAATGCCACATAGTTGTGATCTGATAAATATGAGTAAATACAAGTAGATCGAGATTTTTCCGGGATTGTGGATGCAATTTGTCTTACCAGTTATTGCCAAAAAAAGTCATTAGTTGACAAAAATTGACATGCTGAACTTCCCGTCGGAGTATAGTTTTTTGACACTGATTCCACGGATTCAACTGCTAATTGAACAAGGGGGAGAGGATTAAAGGGATTGAATGATCACAAAAAATTGGCTTGATCTCCCCAGCGGGAAACCATATAATATGTCTGAAATTATGGCTAAGGAGGCAAACCAATGCCCAGGATGGTTAAGAAGACTATTGAATTGGACCAGGATTACATTGACAGGGCGCGCATGATTTTTGAGGTAAGGACGGAAAAGGAGGCGGTCAATAAAGCCTTGGAGATGGCGGTCATTGACGATGATATCATCAAGGCCCATGAGCTGGTAGGGGGGAAAGGTGATGTGATAAACGAGGTCTTCAAATGAAGGTCATGTTCGATACGAACATCTACATCTCATTTATCCGAAATCGCTCCTATGCTTCTGAACTTGTGCGGAGTGGGACTGTAAAGTATGTCTCGGCCATAGTACTCATGGAGCTTTGGGCCGGGGCCAGAACAAAAAAAGCCGAAAGGCTTCTTTCCCAGTTGCAGAGACCTTACGAAAGTGCGGATAGAATCGTCATCTTAAACTCACAACACTACATTGTCGCAGGACAATTCTTTTCCGATCTTGCTCTCAAATACAGGGAGCTTTGCAGGAAATCCGACTTTGTGAATGACGTCCAGATTGCCCTCGCGGCCTTATCTATTGGGGCGACTCTTTATACAGAAAACGTGATCCATTTTGAAATCATCCGCAGCAAGCTGAAATCACTTAAGTTGGAATACCTCACGACTGACTGAGGCTAAATCAATTTTAAAAAACGAATGTAAAATTGCGCTATGAATGGCAGAAAAATGGGACAGGAGATGGGACGCCCCATGCGTTCTCTTGGCAAATCCGGCCGAATCCATGTAGATAAGATGATTGGCATTTACACAGGCAAAAGAGTGTATCATTTTGACGGCATAGACGTCCTGCCCGTGGAGGAGTTTCTGAAACGGTTGCATCGGGGC
>CAZPDU010000190.1:0-4020 GCA_964585405.1 uncultured Thermodesulfobacteriaceae bacterium
TGCGAACATAATCCGCCGGATCATTTTCGCCCAGATAGGTATTAATAGCAGAAAGACCCTGTGCAACTGCACCTGAACGCTCAAGGGCGGCCTTGTCAATCAGACAAACCTTGGAACCGGCCGGCATCCACTTGCCAATCTCAAAAGCCGAACCACATGCAGCCATACCACCGCCAACAATTACGGCGTCGTATTCCAACTCTTGTACAGGGACCTTGGACAGATCCGGCTCGGCCAAAAGTTCCCATGTTGGTTTATTTCTAAGAGCCATATCTTAAATCCTCCTTAATGATTTACTCATTATCTAACTTTTTTATTTCTCAAGTTCAGCCACTTATTAACTCAAAGAGGTCTTACGGAGTCTGCAGGGTCTTACCTGTCATAGTAAACAGCAGACCGTCGTCGATCGAGCCTGGCTCGGGTTTGCCCTCGTATGGCTTAATGGAACCTTCAGGAGTGGTCCTGATCGGGAACTTGAAGCGCTTAATGTTTCCATTGCGAAACTTAACAGTCCACATAATGGAATCAGAACTGCGCATAGGCTGCACATAACCGCCCATAGGAGCGATGTCTGCGTAGTGGCGGACTTCAATGGCACCCTGCGGACATATCTTCACGCAATTATAACACTCCCAGCACTGGTCCGGCTCCTGGTTGTAAGCCTTCATGGCATCAGGATTCAGAACCATGAGGTCGTTGGGGCAGATATACATGCATGCTGTTTTATCCCCGCCTTTGCAACCGTCACACTTCTCTTCAATGACATAGCTTGGCATAATAATACCTCCTAAATTTAAATTATTTGTTCATATGTTATTAGTGTTTCTGGCCTCAATGTTATGCTTGGTCCCTTTGTACCTGTCCACCTCCCCCCGGATATTTCCGAAATTATTAATTAATTTTCTAAATTGTCTAAGAATAATAGAAAATATCACTTTAATATTTCGCGATCAAGGTTACTGCCAAACGCACATATTAGGTTGAATAACTAACGGTTATCTTTGAACTAAAAGCACACCCCACTTTGTACCCGTAAGACCTCTTCTTTGGGCAGGACACTACTGAATTTCCACTCAGTAAATTCTATTTTCCTTATATTAATGCAGAGGTAAATTGTCAAGAAGAAAATCCTGGCATACGGTGATGATCTCAAATAATATTTAAGACATGGAGCCTGTATATAAATATGCATGCATTTATTAACACAGACTCTGACTCCAGGCAATTTTGAGCAGAAAAAGAAATAACACAACCGAAAATTATTATAATTATTTTACTTTGATAATACTGAATCACAAATCATTTTTATTGACCTTTTAGGAGTTCAAAGGTTCATTCAATGCATTCTGTGGACACCAAATCACCGAATCACCAAAATTCTCAATCTCTCAATTCCCTACGTTCAGCTGCAATTCTGGCAGGGGGCAAAAGTCGGAGATTCGGCAGTAACAAGGCCCTGGCTCCCTGGTTCACCGGCCGTATGATAGATGCCATGGTGAAGGCGGTCATGAACACGTGCCAGGAAGTTATGATTATAGCCAACGAACCTGAACCATATTCCTATTCAGGCCTTCCGATCTTTCCGGACATCTTGCCCGGCAGGGGTCCTATAGCCGGACTTCAAAGCGCTCTCCGCAATGCAAAGGCAGAAAGAGTACTGTTGTTAGGATGTGACATGCCGCTCTTAAATTCAGAATTGCTCAACTTTATGTGGGAAATTTCTACATGGGCCCCAATTGTAATACCGCGCACGACTTTTGGATTGGAACCGCTGCATGCCATTTATCACAAATCCCTTCTGCATATTATCGACCGGCGAATCAGTGATGGCAATCTGAGCCTTCAGTCTCTTATAAAAACCGTCCCACATCATATTATCAGTCCTGCTGATATCCTGAAGATATGTCACTCCTTCGACTGTCTCTCCAGTGCAAACACCCCTGAAAAATTGGCAAGAATGGAAAAATTTACGCGCACTAAATTTTAATTCCACTACGGGTCATTGCCGATCAAACAAGATTGGATTATAGAGTAAGAACATATAATTTTCCTCTGTCATATTGGCTTTAAATACCCTTTTACGTAAATAATATAATCAATTAATTACTACCTAAACAAAAAATATGACGCTTGAATACATTGAAAAAGAGGTGGGTGATGCCCTCAAGATGGGTAAACCGGGTGGAGTGATACAGCCTTTACGCCTTGAAAAGGACAGCGCGTTTAATTTTCGCTGTCACCCAGGCATATCCTGTTTCAATCGGTGCTGCCACAACGTAAATATTATTTTAACTCCTTACGACATAGTGAGGATCAAAAACATGCTTGGTCTAACGGCTGATATGTTCTTGCAACTCTATGCTACACCTGAGACACTCAGGCAAACAGGACTGCCCGTTGCCAGGCTCAAAATGCTGGATGAACAAGGAGGACGCTGTCCTTTTGTAAGCCCGAAAGGTTGCCAGATCTATTCCGATCGTCCTGTTTGCTGCCGTTACTATCCTTTGGGAATAGCGAGTCTCAGGCAACAGAATAAGTCCTCGGGAGAAGAAGAGGAATTCTTTTTTGTGGTCAAAGAGGACCACTGCAAAGGATTTGAGGAACCCACTGAGTGGACTGTAGACTCTTGGAGGGCAGACCAGGAGGCTGACCTTTATGACTCCATGAACCGTGGATGGCTTGAACTCCTTTTACGCAAGGCCTCTTTTGGGGAAGATGCCAAGATGCCTGAAAAGGCAAAGCATCTATTCTATATGGTCACAACCAATATGGAACGATTCAGACATTTCGTCTTTGAGAGCCCTTTTCTCGGCTCGTTTGAAGTAGATAATAATACCCTCAAAAAGATCCTGAAAGATGATGTCGCTCTCATGCAATTTGGGTTTGAATATCTGAAATACGTGATATTCGGAGCAGAATCGGACACAATAAGGCTAAAGAAAGAGGTACTTGATAAAACAGTTAAAAAAATAATCAAAAAAAGGCATAAGAAGAAAAAGCCCAAAAATTAAATGCAAATTGCCTGCAGGAATCTGCACTACACCTATCCTGGGGCAGATTTTCCTGTCTTCAGTAATCTGGACTGGTCACTAGAAGGACCTGGATTTTTCTCCCTGTTCGGGCTTTCTGGAACCGGAAAAAGTACACTGGCAAAACTTATCAGCGGGGAACTCTCTCCCGGGCAAGGTGAAATTAATTGTCCAAAGACCAGGCGTATCCTGTATGCCCACAATACAGAGCGCCTACCGGGATGGGATACGGTTGGCGCACATCTCAGGTCTGTTACTCCTGCCCTTAAGACCCAACTTCTTACCGATATATTGAAAGACTATGGAATATGGGCCTATATGGAAAGCCGCTTTTCAGGTCTATCTATGGGACAGAAAAACAGGATAAATCTTGCCAGATATCTGGTCCAGGAATTCGATTTGCTGATAGCAGATGAGGTGCTTGCCAACGTAGACGAACCCACCCGAAACCACATAATTGAAAGCTTAAAAACACTGTTTCCCCAAAAGACATTTTTATATATATCCCATAATGCCCTTGAAGTAGCCCGTTTTTCACGCACTATCCATGTACTCCCCCACGGCTCTGCTGTCAGCGCCAATAAAATCCACATAATCGACGGTCTCGACCAGCAGGAGGGAACGGAAGCCCCGGAAGAACTGGTACAAGAGCAAGTCTATGCAATACTCAGATCCGCAGCAGGGACCAGCGAGCCCAGATTGTGAAAACCCTGAAACGCCTGTTTCAATTCATCTCTATTTATGCAACGGCTCTAGGCCTGTTGTGGGGGGTAAAGATAATTCATGATTTTTCTGACTACCTGATACCAGGGCCTTTGGAAGTATTACAGGTGGCTAGTCAGAACGGCCTGCACTATGTGAAAGCAGTGTTGAATACCCTTGCCGTGGCAATAGCAGGACATATGGTTGCGATCATACTTGCAACAGCAGTCGGGCTTGTCGGCAGATTGAATACCTGGCCCGGCAATCTCACGCGGATAGCAGCCTATAA
>CAZPDU010000191.1:0-11953 GCA_964585405.1 uncultured Thermodesulfobacteriaceae bacterium
TTTGAGAGGAAACAGATTATGAAAACAGTTGTTGAATTGCCTCGGCAGGCAGCAGGCAGTGCTGAATATATCGGCTTAACCCAGATTCGAAAACGTGATCATCGCCTGGTGCCGTTTGAATCATCAAAAATTACCTCTGCCATACTGAAGGCGGGCAGAGCCACTGGAGAATTCAAAGGGGATACTGCCCGGCGGCTTACAATTCGGGTCATAAGTCTTGCTCAGACGGTTTTTTTGACAGATGTGCCAACGGTTGAGGAAATTCAGGACATGGTGGAGGAGGTGCTGTTGACCTCCCCGTTTAAGAAGACGGCAAAGGCCTATATACTGTATCGAGATCGGCACGCAGGTATTCGCGAGATGGTAAAGAAGGCCGACCTCGACCTGATCGAGCGCTACCTTGAACGTCTGGACTGGAAGGTCAGAGAAAACAGCAATATGGCCTATTCGTTACAGGGACTTAACAACTATATTTCAAGCGAAGTCAGTAAGACTTACTGGCTCAACAAAATTTACACTCCGGAGGTTCGCGAATCGCACACATCCGCCGCAGTCCATATCCATGACCTTGGCCTGTTGTCAGTATACTGTGTGGGGTGGGATCTTCAGGACCTGTTGCGATCCGGTTTCATGGGAGCGCCCGGCAAGGCTGAAAGCAGCCCTGCACGACACTTCAGGACCGCACTTGGGCAGATCATCAATTTTTTTTACACCTTACAGGGTGAAGCCGCCGGGGCACAGGCCTTTTCAAATTTTGATACCCTCCTTGCGCCTTTTATCCGTTTTGACGGTCTTAAATATAAAGAGGTCAAGCAGGCCCTTCAGGAATTTGTTTTTAATGTAAATGTGCCTACACGGGTTGGATTTCAGACACCTTTTACAAATGTTACGCTCGATATACAGCCTCCGGCAACGATGGCTCAGGAAAATGTTATTATAGGAGGTGAACCGCAAAAAGAAATTTATGCTGATTTTCAACACGAAATGACCATGTTTAATCGTGCATTTCTTGAGGTGTTGTCAGAAGGTGATGCCAGAGATCGGGTCTTCACTTTTCCCATACCCACTTACAACATCGATCCTGACTTTGATTGGGAGGCACCGGGTCTGGAGAGGCTTTGGGAAGTAACGGCGAAATACGGCATTCCCTACTTTGCCAACTATGTTAATTCTGATATGTCACCTGACGACGCAAGGTCCATGTGCTGTCGTCTCCGTCTGGACTTGCGTTCTCTTGAGAGGCGTGGGGGCGGACTTTTCGGCGCTAATCCATTGACTGGATCTATCGGCGTGGTGACCATTAACATGCCACGCCTTGGCTATTTGGCCGCTGATGAAAAAGATTTCTTCATGCGTCTAGAACGACTGATGGAGATTGCTCGTACCAGTCTGGAGACCAAACGCAAGGTGTTGGAGAATTTTACAGACAAGGACCTATATCCATATACAAAATTCTATCTACGCAACGTAAAAAAACATCACGGACAATATTGGTACAACCACTTTTCAACCATTGGTTTGGCAGGCATGAACGAGGCCTGCCTCAACATGCTCGGCTGCGACATAGGTGCGGCTGAGGGTGCGGCCTTAGCTGTAAAGGTCCTTGATTTCATGCGGGAAAAACTCAGTCAATTTCAGGAAGAGACCGGTTATTATTATAATCTGGAGGCGACTCCCGCAGAGGGCGCGGCCTATCGCTTTGCAAAGCTAGACAGGGAGCGTTATCCTGATATCCTGAATGCCAATAAAGGAACGCCTGATTCAAAACCTTTTTACACCAACTCAACCCAACTTCCGGTCAACTATACCGAAGATATTTTTAAGGTACTCGATCTACAGGACGATCTGCAGGCAAAATACACCGGGGGGACGGTACTGCATATCTTCCTTGGAGAGGCCGCAGCCGACCCTCAGGCCGTAAAGGCCTTTGTACGCACGGTCTGCGAAAACTACCGTCTGCCCTATTTTACTCTTACGCCGACATTTTCAGTCTGTCCTACCCATGGCTACCTGAGGGGCGAGCAGACCTGTTGTCCCAGGTGTGGTGAAGAAACAGAAGTCTATTCCCGTGTTGTGGGCTACCTAAGACCGGTCAAGCAGTGGAATGAGGGCAAGCAGGAAGAATTTGCCCTGCGTAATTATTATAAAATTGGGGACTCATCTGGGGATTAAAAGTGCGCATAGGAGGATTAAACTCGTTCAGTCTAAGCGATTTTCCGGGACGTGTGGCAGCAGTGGTTTTTACGCAGGGTTGCAATTTCCGTTGTCCCTATTGCCACAACGGTTCCTTGATTCCCATGAATCGAGCGACATTCGAGATGATTTCTCAGGAAGAGATATTTATGTTTCTGGAAAAACGGCGCATACAGTTGAGCGGTGTGGTGGTCAGTGGGGGGGAACCAACGCTGCAGCCCGATCTTTCCGAATTTTTTCGTCGTATCGGTTCCATGGGTTACCAGATTAAATTAGATACAAACGGTAGCCATCCGGAGGTTCTGGCCGAGTTGCTTATGCAGGGTCTGGTAGACTTCATTGCCATGGACATCAAGGCCCCATTTACAATTTATGACCGCATAACTGGTGTGTGCGCACCTAAGGAGCGACTTGAAAAAAGTATAGAATTGATTGCCCGGAGTGGCATAGATCATGAATTCCGAACAACAGTAGTGGGACCGCTTTTATCCGAGAGGGATCTGGATATAATAAAGGAGATGGTGCCGCACGGGTCAAGACATCGTTTTCAGGAATTCCGGCCTGAGAATGCCCTTGACCCTGAACTTCGAGTTTCTGCAGAAATGAAAGGTCTTAATTAACTTTGAGTAAGTTCATGATATGTTAGAGAGATGGAATAATACAGATGTCTTACAGACAAAAGCCTTTTATCGCCTTGATATTTGGAATATCATTTATTTTCACTATTGTCTGAAAGCTCTTTCGCCACATCAAGTACAGCCTTTGCGTACGGACGACTGTAGTTATACTTGAGGATGACCGCCTCCTGCTCTTTACGGCTGAGATTATCCTTCCACCCGTAGTTTCTTAAATAATTTGCCATACTGGCAAGGGCATCGGGTTTTAAAAACAGGTTTATCTCGCCGTCATGGTCATGATCAACTCCAAAGCGAAGGGCATTTGAAGGCATGAACTGGCACAGGCCTATGGCCCCGAAGATTGAGCCCTTGATTTCCAGAGGGTCTATGTTGTTTTGTTCAGCATAGACAAGGAGTGCCTTTAGTTCCTTATAGGCCCACTGGGACTTATCCTGGAGTTTCTTTTCTACGTGACTTATTTCGGCAGGTTTAAGCATTTCCGGAGTAAGCCAAGGTTTTACACTATCTATATCATTAGCTGCCGCCATACTTGCCAATATATTAAAGGCTCGATCAGGGCCGAGGTAACGGCCAAGGTCTGTTTCCACAAGGAGAATTGCAACTTTTATTTCCTTGGGAATACCGTATTCATCTTCTATCTGAATTAGTAATTCCTTATGGGTATCCAAAAAAACACTGGCTCTTGAGAGGCGTTCAGGCCTCAGGAACTTGCTGTAGTCAAGCTTGCTCTCTTTGTGTGAAAGCTTGCGGGGCATAACCCCGGGATTAAATTGTACTTCGCGTCTGGCGAATATGCCGCGAATTTTCTTCTCATCCAGTCCATCCCTTATTAAATTCTCTATAAGAGGCTCCCAGACAGAGATATTGGTGTTCTCACGGGCAGCAAGGCAGGAAACACTATGTATAAGAAAGGAAAGGACGAAAATAATAAGGAGATTTGGAGTAGATTTAGCCCAGCCAGCCATCCGGATAATCATTGATTTTTTGTGTTTCCACCTGTAGAGTTTTATGTATTGAGTCATTTTCAAGGAATTGTCTCCAGTACCCCTGTTTTTCAATATATTCATCCAGCAGTTTGCCAGCGAGCTTGGACTTGGGCTTAAACTTCATATTGAAAGGATTTTTAAATACACCGTTTTCCTCAATCCGATAGTCTAGATGCGGCCCTGTAGACATACCACTTGATCCCACATAACCTATTATCTGTTTTTGCCTGACACTGACTCCCTTTTTCAGACCTTTAGCAAATCTGGAAAGATGGCCGTAATAAGTCTTGTAACCTCCAGCGTGTTTTAAGATAACAATCCTGCCAAAACCTCTCTGCCAGCCCACAAAACTTACTTTACCAGCTGCAGTCGCCATCACGCTGGTACCTATGGGAGCAGCCAGATCCACGCCATGATGAGGACGATAGACCTTGAGGATAGGATGAAGACGTCTATTGGAGAAATTGGATGTCACTCTGTAGACAGGAAGAGGAGATCTCAGAAAAGAAGTCCCGACCTCCTGGCCGGTGGAATCGTAGTAATTACCATTGGTTTGATCCCCTGGTCTGTAATAGTATGCGTTAAAGTCTTTATGATGACTTTCATACCGTGCTGCCAGAATTCTTCCGTAACCTACAAAACAATCGTCCTTGAAATATTCTTCAACGATTACGTCAAATTGGTCGCCGGACCTGGTTTCGGTATTAAAATCCAACCTGGATGCAAATATATCTGCAAAGGCCATGGCTAGTTTGCCGTTACCCCCTATCTTTGAGAAAGCGTTAAATAGAGAACCATTTATTGTACCTGATAGTTTTATCAAACGACATTCCAACAAAACCGAGTCTCTGAATGCATTGAATTCGTCTTTACTGTTCGTATTAGGTTCTAATGTATAGATTTCAAGAGGATTCTTCTTGTAAGTACATCGAATTAGCCCTCCATCATCGTCCAGTGAGACATGGAAAGAATCACCCGGTCTGCATTTCTTGAAGTCAACGACTTGTGAAAGACCTTTAATTATCTGGGATTTCAAAGGTCTGCCCAGCTTATTTCTTTCCATGGCATGGTCAAAGGTCTCGCCGGGTCTTATAATACCGTTTACTATAACGGCCGGTTTTATTTCTATAGGATATTCGGTATTGTCCTCGGTATTTTTATCTCCGACCGGGTCTGTCTGCTCTGACATTAGTGCATTTTGTGGAGGTACGGTATCCTTGCATCTATCATCGCCTATCCATGAATAGGCGAAAAAGAGACTTAAAAACCCAGACAAGAGGAGAATAATACGGGTAAAAATATTTTTCATAGTTGACGATTTAAGTCTTCAGGGGATTCACGCTTCACAAAAAGATAAACTATTCTATCAGCTCTATCAGCTTGGTTTTTATCACGTATTCAGCCTGGGCACAACCATACTGATTATATATTTACATATCTGTTTTCTATCCTGGGATTGAAGATAGATGATTGATTGATGACAATAGATAAAATATGCGCTTTTCGGCCTCTGTTATCTAATCTTACGTAAGTTTTATCCAGGCTTTTCTGTTTCTTGGGCCGTCGAATTCACAGAAAAATATCTTTTGCCACGTTCCCAGGCACAACTGACCGTTTTCGAAAATTACCTGTATCCCTGATCCCAACAGTGATGACTTGATGTGGGCAGGTGAGTTTCCTTCCAAGTGATGATAGTCATACTCCCATGGAACAATCTCGTTCAGTACAGAGATTATGTCCCGCCGGACTGCCGGATCTGCACCTTCATTAATGGTCAAACCGGCCGTTGTATGGGGTACATAGATAAATGCGAGGCCATCAATAGCGCCAGCTGAAGCTATGGTCCGCTGTACCTGTCCGGTAATATCAATCATTTCGGTTTTTGCCTTGCTTTTTATTGAAATAGATTCCAAAATTCAGACCTCCTCAATAGATTGATAAATGACTTTTGAAATCAAAAAGATAATTCAAATTCTCATACGTCTAAACAGGTCTAAATGCAACAGGGGAAAATTCATTAGAGTCGTATATTTTAACATCAATAATCATCTGGCTTTTTTGAATCGCTGCAGTTGGGTTCGATAATAGTCTGTTTTTGAAGGGTCTTTTTTTATAGCCTCCTTCTCTGTAGCTATGGCCTTCTCTATATATCCATTAATAAACAGGCTCTCGGCAAGGGTGTCTAATATATATCCCGCTGGTTTCAGTTTGGCGGCCGTTGAGGCGAACATCAGTGCCTCTTCAGGTTTTCGAAACTCGGGATCATCAGCGGTAGCATAAATCCATGCGATGTTGTTCAAGATATCGGGATCTCCGGGTAAAAGATCGAGGGCCTGTCGATAGGTATCTATAGCCTTGGCGTATTCTTTTTTTTGGGCGAGGATTTGACCAATAATGATATACAATTCCGGTCTTTGCTCTTTGCCGCTTGTGAGCTTTTCAATGTACAGCTGAGTTAAATTGTTGTTGCCAGCGTCTTTCCATGACTGAATGGGCATCAGGCCGGGCATGATTATAAGCAGGCATGTAATGCCGATGAACAGTCCCTTGCTGACCATCAGTTTTTTTAAATATTTTTCCTTTACTGCTGGCCGTCGGGCAACTTCAGTGAGAAAATTTACCCTCTCTTCAATACTGAAGTGATGCCAGTTGGGCTGATTGCGAATATTTTGTGCCAGGATACTCACTTTTTCCAGGGCGTTAATAAGGTTCCATGGGTGCCCCTGTGTTTTGAACACATATAGATCTGCCTGACGTTCAAAGTTACGCATGAAATAACCCACAAGAAAGCGAAAATACAGGACAAGCAATATTCCCACCGGAAATATTGTCAAAAAAGAAATAAGGGCCTTAGGCCAGTGTTGGAGTTGAATAAGTATCTCCAGAAATAGATCACGAGATACCAGCCATGTCTCTATGGGATCAAGGAGACGATATGTAACGACGGTAAAGGTACCCAAAAAAAATATGTACCAAAGCAAGTGCCTATGGCGCAGATGAGCCACTTCGTGAGAAAGGACCGCTTCAATTTCCTGTGGCAGAAGGTATTTCAAAAGGCAGGGGGTGAACAGTATATATCGAAAACCTGGTACAAGACCAAGGACAGCGGCCGTGCAGGATTTGCTTCCACTCAGAGGCCATATGAGGATTTCTTTGAAATTTACGTTGTTGCGTTTGAGAAAAGTTTCCACCAGGTTCCTTAGTGGTCCCTTGGGAAAAGGCACACATCCCCAGATCATCCTTATTACCGGCGGCATAAAGACTAATATTAAGATTAGGCAGAATAAGGAAAATATTGATTCTCCAAACGGCTTGTTTAGCAGTTCCTGAAATTTATCAGAGGGGATCGCTACTATGAGATCACCCAATATGGTCAGCGTCAGATAAAGAATCAGGAAAGGGAGTATAAGTCTTAGCCTGGATTTCAGATCTTCGCATAAAGTAAGATCAGTGAGGCCTTTACTGCTAAGTAGCCGCCAGTATAAAGTCCAGAGAAGAACTAAATATAAGATATACAGGCTGATTCCTGCTGTTTCGACTAATGTCGGAATTAAAGAGATACCAGTTAAGAATACCAGGTAGGTTTTCATATCAAGCAGGTAAAAGTCGATTATAAAGGGTACCAAAGAGGCCCATTCTAGTTTCGCAAGGACCGCGGAGGTTGCCCTGGTAGAAAATGACCGTTTTAGGATCCAGAAAACCAAGACTATCCAGGCCAAGGTCTTTACAAGCCACATAAGGATCGCCGTTCCATGGGACAGCGCAGTTTCCGCTTCATGCGGCGCTCCGGCTACCAGAACCAGTGCTACCATTAGAGAAATAATCTGATTATAAGGCATATTAACTATAAAATAGCATCTCTTATGCTAAGAGAAAAGGAGAGCGTCTTGCGGGTTATTATTTATTTAAAAGAGGCCGATGATAACATATAACGCCAGTCTCTTAATACGGTATTCGTGCTTTTTGTTACAGAATATTTGCAAGTTAATTTAGACGCATAAAACGGGCCGAATTGTTTAAATTTGTGAGGAGCATTCCATACTTTTGCTTTAAGCAGAAGGAACGAATTGATACCTTAACTTTAGGTCCTCATAACCCTGGTTAAGTTAAAATACTGTTCCGGTTTGTCCTGGTCAGGAGGTTATCTAATGGACTGGAAAATAGATTGGGCTGGAATTTTTGAAAAACTCAAGACTGAAAATATTATCTCATATGTGTTGAATCTTGATATAATAAGTTTGGTTACCAATCTATACGTGGTAGTGTCAACCATTCTTGTGCTGTGTTTACTCATCTTTTTCAAGTTTGTGAGGACTCTGGCTTTTCTGTTGGGCACTGCCGCTATAGGTCTGGCATTGATCTATTCTTTTCCCGAAGAAGGTCAGGAGGTGGTTCTCGGGGATATTGCAGTTTTGGGGGCCACCTATTTTTTGGCTGCCGCTTGCTGGATATATATTTTTCTTATAAGAACTGATTGAGGAGATATATCAGTGATCCAAACAGTAGAGGTCCTTCAATAATTGGTGGTTAGCAGTCTCACTGAGGTTCATGCCGGCCCTGTGGGGGATCAGTTGAGGTCGTTATATGAACATCTTTTGTCGGCCTTTGGACCGCAGGATTGGTGGCCGGGCGACTCTCCTTTTGAGATATGTGCAGGTGCAATACTCACCCAGAATACCAGCTGGGAAAACGTAAGAAGGGCCATTTCCAATCTAAAAGATAAAGACCTATTGAGGCCGAGGGCCATTTATGAACTGTCCAGGGAGTCGCTTGCTCAAATTATTCGGCCGGCTGGGTATTATAATGTAAAGGCCGAGAGGCTCCAAAATTTTGTGGTCTTTCTGATGGATGAATTTGAGGGTAATATATATGATATGTTTTCAAGGGGTCTTGATATATTAAGGCCGTTGCTTCTTGATATTAGGGGTATAGGCCCTGAAACCGCCGACAGTATCCTGCTTTATGCAGGAGAACTCCCCAGTTTTGTGGTGGACACATATACTATAAGGGCCCTTATGAGGCACGATTTTATAGATGAGAATGCAGATTATGAGGAAGTCCGCTCTCTTTTTATGGACCATCTGCCTGCTGACGTAAAACTCTATAACGAATATCATGCCCTGTGGGTTATTCTGGGTAAGAATTTCTGTAAAAAGACAAAACCCAGGTGTGATAGATGTCCATTAAATGGAATATAAATAAGGGCTATAGCAAAATCCATGAATTCTGTGAGGGCATCAGCAGGTTAAAAAACCGCTTACGTGAGGAAGATCGGTCAAGAATGTAAGGACGATATTTTTATAAAAAATCCGTATGAATTATTTCATAATGAGTTATGTCATACAGTTACTGGAGAATCTTAAATTGGCTTGAGGCGCACAAGCCGGTAGCTTCTGTCAGAATACAAATATTTCTGGTGGCCCTTATGTGGACGATTGTGGGGCTTTTTTTATTTATGAGGGGGACAGGCAACATAATGAGTTTACCTTGGTCTGTGAATCCATGGTGGCTTGTAGTGGCTGCCTTTGTAGGTGTACTGAAAGGTCTTTTGATATTTGACAAGACCGCAGAACGGATAATTTCAAGGATACACAGCAGGAAAGAGGACAGGTGCCTTGGAGGATTTCTTTCTCTTAAGAGCTGGGGGATGATACTGTTCATGATTTTTTTGGGTATGTCTTTGAGGGTCAGCCCATTGCCCGGAGTCATTGTGTGGGGAGTCTATGTGTCCGTGGGTGCGGGCCTTTTCTTTTCCAGCCGTTTGTTTTGGATGGAATGGAGCAGGCAAGGATATCCACCCTAATATTTTTTTGCTACAATCAATAACCCCTTGACCTGATTCCCTGACTCCTTCCTGATATCCGCTTTGGTGTCTTCTATTAAATTGAAGGCATGACGGTTTAAGACTTCATGTATATATGCACGTGAGTGGGCATAGCGACCGCAGGGGAATAACTTGTGCCCAATGCTGTCGTTGCCATCCAGTCTTTCTACTGAAAAGGCAATGATACCCCCGTAATTGAGACAAAAAGATGCTGATCTAATCACCGGGTCCAAATTTCCAAAATATACAAAGACATCAGAACTATATATAAGATCAAATTTCTGGGGAAATTTCCAGTCCTGAAGTATGTCAAAGGCCTCAAGCCGGTCGTAGGTTTTTTTTCTCGCGGCCTTTTCGAGCATTTTTACCGATATGTCGACTCCTATCAATCTTTTCGCAAAAGGCCGATAAAATTGAGATCCCAGGCCGGTACCGCAACCAAGGTCTAAAACAGTCATTTCTTTAGACAGATATGGGCGCACAAGGTCAAAAAGCAGCTGTGGGGTCTTATATTCAAGGCCTTCGACCAGAACCTTTTCAAAAGTGCCGGCACACCCGTCAAAGACCCTGCGTATGTATTCCGGCGGTGCAGCATCGGGTGTTTTCTGTGTCCCAAGGGTTTGAAGCATGAATCTTGCCGACTCATCATTCGGTTTGATCTCAAGGACCGTTTTATAATGATACTCTGCTTCTTTGAACAGCCCGAGCTTTTGCAGAGAAATCCCGAGGTTGAAGTGGGCGGATGTATAATCTGATCTTATGGCAATGGCCTTTTTGTATGACTCCGCAGCGTCTTGAATCATATTGAATTCATCCTGTGCCACGCCGAGATTATTCCATGCCTCCGGCATGTCAGGAGAAAACTCCACTGCCTTGCTAAAACAGGACAGCGCCTCATCCAGATCTCCTTTTTCTCTGTATGCAGTACCTAAATTATTCCACGCTTTACCAAAATCAGACTGTTTCTCCAGTAGGATCCTGTAATCGCTTATGGCACCCCTGTGATCGTTCCTTAGCTGTTTTAGCCAACCCAGATTATAATATGCAGGATAATAGGGAGGTCGGAGTCTTATTGCCTTCTCAAAGGTCTTTTCGGCCTTATCTAATTGGGCCTGATCCATGAAAACGGTTCCCAGCGCGTTCAGCACCGCTCCCCAGCCGGGTCTGTCTTTCAATATCTCCAGATAGACCTTTTCCGCTTCAGCAAGTCGGCCCTCTCTGTGGGCTAAAGAGGCCTTTTTAATAAGGTTTTCAGAGGTGTATTTTCTGCGATTAGATGGAACAGAATACTTCCATATGGTCTTTTTTGTCTTTTTGCGATTGCCCATCAGGATAGAAATTCAGTGAGTCTGTAAGCCTGTATGAAATTGTGTTCAATAAAAAAGATGATATATCAATTAATTAAGATGCGCTACTATTTATAGGAAGTTGGACAGTGGGATCATGGTACTCTTGCTATCGACATTCAGGAGAGAGACTGTGACCTGGTATAGAAATATAAGGGATTTTCAAATAAATAAAGACAATAGGCGTCTTCAGAGGAAACAGGCCGTATCTCTTTCGTGTCAGAACAGTTGAAAAACAGCCGATAATTGAATTTCGAGGACTAGAGGGGATAGTGATATGAATTTTTTATGATATCCGCAGAAATCAGAGAGTTCTATAAAACGAATTTTACAAAATAAAAGCAGAAATATTTGGCGAATATGGCAAAATAATCAATAATTCAATGTGTTGGTATAGGCCTCATTAATTCTCTGCTTAATATAAGAAATCATGGATTCGTCATATTCATAGATATCAAAACAGTAACCATCTTCCCCAAGCAGACCTTTTGGAATCAGATTTCCCAATTCATTCGGATCTGTTATCATGTCCCCGTAAAAACATACTGAAAGCCAGCGGTCTTCAGGGTCATCATCTATGATGTCGGCCATAACGAAAAGTCTGTTCTCTCCCTGTTTCTCTAAGCTTCCCCTGAAAGAATAGCTGACACCAGGGCGCGATTTAAAGTTCAGGACCGCATTTTCCTTTTTCATTATGTTGTCTCTTAGTTTAAAAAAGACGCCCTTGTTATTTTTTGGGTCATTTGTCCAGCTGCCAAGAAAGTTTGAAAATTCTGTTTTTTCTTTTTCATCAACAAACATACTTACATCCTTTTTGGCTGAAATCGAGAGATTTTCTGTTTGTTCCTACATAACGGGTCTTTAAATAAATATGGTTCTTCTCCCGATTAGTTGGCGAAAGCCTGGTAAATTTTCAGTGTAAAGTAGCGTAAATCGTGAAAACCATATGCTTTACGTTTAATGACT
>CAZPDU010000192.1:0-4467 GCA_964585405.1 uncultured Thermodesulfobacteriaceae bacterium
AGAGTGTCTACCAGAAAATTGTATCTGAGGATGCCCTTATCTTTCGGGGAAAATATGTGGCGGAACTCTACGCCCTCCATCCATCCCCTTCTACCCATAAAATGCTGGTAAAAAGTGGCGTCCATACTGTCGTTGATGGCCCAGAAGAAGGGGATATTGATCTCCGCCCCATTCCTTGTTGATATGGAAAAATCCGGTAACAGCACCCCTGTTTTCCTGTATTTGTTTATGGGCAAGACAACCCAGGGGCTATACAGCACGGGTATGTCCCTTATGTTGAAGAAACTGTTTTTGGCAAAGGCCAAGCCTCCAATAGTGAGTTTAAGATCTTGACACTTAAAATTCCACGCCTGCTTTGGAAGAGGACAGGTGCTGATGGTGGCTTGTTTTGCCTTATATTCTTCCGGCCCTGTCTTCCATATCTGTTTGGCCAGAAGACGTATGTTATTTCTCTGCAAGAAGAGATCCGCATGCTCTACTGAACCTGTAAATGTATTAAGATCCAGTTCGCCTCGGTTTCCCTTCAGCACATCCATTCCGAGGTGTATGACCACGTTACCGCTTGCCCACACCCGGGCATTACATCTGTCATATATGATACTGTCCGCGCAGACCTTGAGATCACTCCTCGAGACCTGCACCTCTCCTTCACCCAGGATCACATCTGAAGAGTGAAAATAAGTCAGCTTAAGTGCCTCTATGTGCCAGGGTTCGTCTTCTGGTGATGAAGTTGTCCTGAATTCAGAGGGTATTTTTTCTTCTTTGCTCTGTTTGTCAAAAGCACCTTCACTCACTGCGACAGCCATATCCGTCACTGAAGACATCAGTAAAAAAACAATTATAAATAGAACGGTTTTTTGGATATGAGTAAGAGTTTTCATAACCTGTATCCGTTTAGTATCACATGGACATGGTGCTTTCAATAAATAGAAGCTGAAACCTAAAACCTTTTCAGAATCTTGTTCCTCCAAAACATCTTTAAATTAATCTTCAGAACGAGAAGCGGGGGAAGGGGACGAGTGACTATCCGGACGTTGCCGGACTTGACCGCATGTATAACTGATTCTGGATCAGGCTCTGCTTCTACTATGGAGTAAGTTGTGTGGAATTGGCATCTTTGGTGGGCGTCAGAGGTACCAATCATGGGGAGATTGTATTCTTTTGCAAATTTTATTGCAGGACGGTTAAAGTCCAGCTGTTGAGTATAACAGTGGCAATATTCAACCGCGTCAAAACAATTTAAGTATCGTCTCAGCATGCCCCTGAGTGCCACAGTACTGGGAAAATATGGATGAGGAGCAATTATAAGGTTATCGGGTCGCTTTAAAGGTTTCAGGTCCTGAATTTTGTCGCGTTTTACCCTTTTAAAATCCAGGTTGTGAAGAAGTACATGCCGACCCTGAATTGTTGCCTCCATACCAGGTATCAGGATTATTCCTCTTTCCTTTGCATAATCCCGGAGATATTCGCTGTAGGTAACATGGTTATGGTTGGTTATGGCCAGTACTGAGTATCCTAGTCCGCTGGCCATATCTATAAGTTCGATTGCACTATACAGGACAAGGTCTTCCGGGTCTTCCGAGGTATGTATGTGTAGATCTGTCTTTAGAAGGGCCATGAATTCAGTGGGGATTTCTCCTTATGTGAAGCATGTAAAAAATTGGGGAGAGGACAACCTCCAGTAATGTAAAGGCAGAGATTATCAGGATTATCTCGATCCAGCAAATAAAAAGGCTGTCCTTCAGTATCCATAAAGGGAGAAATGACTCAATGCCTTGATCCAGCAGAAAGGACCTGCTGCCGCTTTTCAATCCTATACGTCGTTTTACAAAGCTAGAGATCAGATCGCCGATCATGGAACATGTGGCGACCTTAATCCCGAGAACAAGGCCCAAAGGCGTAAAGTAGCCGGCCAAACCAGATCCGATAACTGAAACAATCAGTCCCCTCCATGTCTTATGAGGGCCAAACAGGTAACGATTATCTATCCATCTGTATCCAAGATCCAACGGGGTGGAAAGGCGTTCTTTAAAGACGACCCTCCCCAGTATAGGCAGAAAGTTGCTCCAGCCAAGAAAGATCAGAATGAGGATATCCCTTTGCCACGGATGTATTTCTGCCATTTTGTAAACGGATCAGTGTTTTTTTAGCATAACGAGATTTCGTTGAAGACCACTAACGGGTGTTTTGGTGCTTATGATACTGGTTTTCCATCCATGATGTTGAAGGTAGGCCGCTTTCTCCTGCAGCTCTTTATCTGCCTTTGGTCCTTTCATCGCTATGACCAGACCGTTCGGGGACAGTAAAGGTCGGGCCATTTGCGCCAACTCATCCAGGGGTCCTACTGCCTGGCTGACAATTAAATCAAAGCCTTCCGGGGGAAGATGACCGGGTATATCGTTAACGCCCACGCGGCAGTGCTGTGCTCGAATACCTGTAATACCGATTTTTGAGATTACGGCACTGAGAAATGAGATCTTCTTACGCACGGCGTCAACAAGTATCAGTTCAAGATCGGGGCGAAACAACTTGAGGATAAGTCCTGGAACACCGGGCCCTGTACCGATATCCAGTATGTGGCGGGCACCATCAGGCAGGAAACGAATCAGTGTCAGGGTGTCGCCGACGTGCTTGATGGCCATTTCTTCAATGGTTTTGAGGCCGGTGAGGTTGATTCGCTGATTCCAGGCGTAAAGCTCTCCTAAATATAATTTTAGCTTTTCTATGAGTTCCCCTGACGACGTTATACCGCCTTCCTGCAGGAGTTCATTTAAAAGGGGCTCAATATTCTGATTCGGTAGACAGATTGGCAAAGGTAGCATATTTATCTACAAAGGCCAGCTTTACAATACCGATGGGACCATTTCTCTGCTTGGCCACAATAATTTCAGCCTTACCCCTGTTTGGGTTTTCTTCAGAGCGATTATAAACTTCGTCCCTGTAAATAAAGGCTATTACATCAGCATCCTGTTCTATGGCCCCCGATTCCCTGAGATCTGCCATCTGTGGTCTTTTGTTCGGCCTGGTTTCCACCTGGCGGTTAAGTTGAGACAGGGCTACTACAGGTACATTTAGCTCCTTGGCCATTGCCTTGAGAGATCTTGATATTTCGGAGATTTCCTGCTCCCGGCTTTCGTTGCGTCCTTTTCCCCTCATAAGCTGCATGTAATCAACCAATACAAGGCCCAGGGTCTGCTTGGTCTTGAGCCTTCTGGCCTTAGCCCTTATTTCCATAACAGATAAGGCCGGTGTGTCATCGATAAAGACAGGGGCCTCAGAAAGATGGCCTGCGGCATTTATCAGTTTAGGCCAGTCTCGCTCACTCAGGAAACCCGTCCTTACCTTCTGTGCATTTACCCTGGCCTCTGAACACAGCATCCTGATGGCCAATTGATCCTTGGACATTTCTAAAGAGAAGATCGCAACACATATATTGCCGGCAATGGCCGCATTCTGTGCAATATTCAGGGCAAAGGCCGTCTTGCCCATGCTGGGGCGACCTGCAATTATAATAAGATCAGATGGCTGAAACCCGGCGGTCAGCCTGTCAAGATCCGTAAAGCCGGTAGGAACGCCGGTAATCAGCTCTTTGCGTTCGTATAGACCCTCAACTTTTTTAATACTGTCCTTAAGTATGCTCTTAAGAGGGTGAAAGGCCTGGCAGATTTTTGCCTCGGAGACTTCAAATATGGATGCCTCGGCGGATTCAAGGATCTCATCTACCTCTCCCGTCCCTTCAAAACAAAGGGTGGATATGTCTGATGCCTTCTGGATAAGTCGGCGGAGAACGGCCTTATCCCAAACGATTTTGCCGTAGTAACCGATATTGGCGGCTACCGGCATAGTTTCTGAGATCTCTGCAAGGTAGACTGCACCCCCGACTGCTTCAATTTTTCCTTTTGATTTCAGGACATTGTGAACAGTTACAAGGTCCTGGGGTTCATTTCTGTTAAAGAGGTCAAGTATGGCTTCATAGATAATAGAATGTGCCTCTTTGTAAAAGTCTTCGGGGTGCAGAAACTCAATAACCTTCAAAAGGGCCTGGTCCTCGATTAGAATGCCTCCAAGGACACATTGTTCTGCTTCTACATCTTGAGGGGGAAGGCGATATTGAGAGAATTTTACAGTCTTGTCAGGTACTATAGACATCTTTGAGATTGCTTAATGTCACTGGGACTCCTGAGGGACTACATTAATTTTGACGACGGCCTTTACATCCGGGCTGAGTTTTACAGGTACCTCAAATTCGCCAAGGGTCTTTATGGGTTCGTCTAGCTGTATCTTCTTGCGATCAATTGAATACCCATGCGATTCTATAACGTTGGCTATATCAAGATTGGTAACAGAGCCATAAAGCCGATCCATCTCACCTACGCGCACCGGTATGTTGATTTCCAGACTACCAAGTTTAACGGCCAGGGCATCAAACTCATCACGTTCTTTGGCAGCCTTGTTGAGTATCGACGT
>CAZPDU010000193.1:0-8600 GCA_964585405.1 uncultured Thermodesulfobacteriaceae bacterium
ATGCCGTTCACCGAGTCTACCAGATCACGATAAACAGGGTTATTATTAAGATTTCCATAGGCGTGCGACATTATGTTTTGAGCGTATTGCCTGTTTTCAACCGGATGGCAGGTCTTACAGTCATTGGGGGTGACTACTACATTAATCTGGTACCCGTTATGCTCAAAGTTGTCTGAATGAAGCTTGGGATTCAGGCTGTGGCATTCGTAACAGCCTACTGCGGAAGATTTAAGTCCCCTGTCAATGCTCTCGAATGAAATCCTTCTCTCTAAAGCCGGCTTTTTAAGGGCCATTTCAGGACTCGTATGGGCGTGCCTGCTTGTACGCCAGTCTCCCACAATACCAGGGGTAACGGATTCATGACAACCCAGGCATGCCTCCGTATCTCCACTGATGGGAGCAGAGGCAGTTTTTTCTTTTGTGTTGGCCTGACCTTGTCCCTGTCCTTGACCCTGGCCTGTCATCCAGGTGGCAATGGCCTTTTTTTCCTGCAGGGAAAGACCGGTAATGAATTTTTTCATCATTCTGGCCCCCTTCCCCGTAGGATTATTCAGAAAATCTACAATGCCAGCGCTGTTGTTCTGATACTTACTGGCCATGGTCTCCAGGGAAGAAGCCATTCCATCCGCCTTCAACTTGTGACACATTTTACAGTTTTTCATGTAGAGCGCTTCACCGTCGCCCGATTCACCGGCATTAACCGGTGTAAAGGCCGTAAATACATAGAGTCCGATAACCACCGCCAACAACAAAAATGCCTTCATTTTCAGCCCCTCCTCCTGATTTTTCTAAGAGTTAACTCATACCAAATAAACACTAACCACACCAAATGCAAAGTCAACTTCCCTAAAGTATCTTAACCTTAAGTCTGTCTTCAAAAAAAGTTCCCTAAAAATTCAACACAGGCAAATCCATAAGAACTGCCCTTGGCCCCGAATAAAAATTATTCGCCGCCTGATGCCAGCAGGGCATTCTACAGCTGACATAACCTGTCAGGCTATACCCTTTTTATCTAACCTGGCGATGAGAATGTCAATAGGTAAGTCTTTAATCTGGAAACCAGGTGTAAAAATTGCGGGGCGTTTTATTATAAAGATCTGGATTTTTAAATCTGATTGAACCTGACTGATTGGAAATAGTCCTATTTGCCTTATTGGTAATCTTAAACAAAATCAAGTGAGTACAGGTCTCAGAAATCAGGGCAGGAAACATAAAACTTTTTTAAATTAAAAATCTGGAATAATTACAAAAAACAGAGTTTCGCCCACTTATATCAAAGGGCCCTCTTTTCCTTTTGCCGACTGCATATTACCCCCATCAAGCACCTCTCTTATCTTGACTGCTATCTCATTTTTCAGAATAGGCTTCATAATAAAGGCTCGAATGCCCATGGCCATGGCCTTCTCTTCCGTAATAACCGGGCTGAATCCGGTACACAGGATAATCGGCATATTTGGACGGATCTTCATGATTTCTGCGGCCATTTTTTCTCCTGTCATATTGGGCATCGTCATATCCGTAATCACCAGATCAAAGTTGTCAGGCTGTGCCCGAAAGGCCTCCAGGGCCTCCAGGCTGCTTGTTCGGGTCACTGCATTGTAACCGAGGCTCTTCAATAAATCTTTTCCCAGGTTGGCCATAGATGGTTCATCATCTACAAAAAGGATGCACTCCGTTCCAGTGGGAAAGCTCACTTCAATACCTTCCTCCACTTCTGCATCCATTTCTTCAGCAGGGAGATACACATGAAAAGTTGAACCCTTACCCGGTTCACTAGAGACGTCTATTTTACCGCCATAACTTTTTAAGATGCCATGGACTACCGCTAACCCCATACCAGTACCTTTGCCCTTCTCTTTCGTGGTGAAATAGGGATCAAAAATGCGCTTTATCATCATGGCGTCCATACCAGTACCCGTATCACTCACGGTCAGTCTCAGGTATTTGCCGGGCAGCAATTCTACACCCCTGGTATCAAGCTCAATATCCGTCAGGCTAACCTCCAGCGTGCCGCCCTTTTCCTGCATGGAATGGCCTGCGTTGGTGCACAGATTCATTAGAATCTGATGGATATGCGTGGAATCAGCCATAACCACAGCATCACTCTGTATATTTTCTTGGAAGCAGATTGTTGTGGGCAGAGACGCCCTGAGAAGCTTAAGGGCCTCTTTCACAATAGGTTTGACCTGAACCGGCTTCAATTCGTGCTCTGTCTGACGGCTGAAGGTTAAAATCTGTTTTACCAGGTCCTTGGCCCGAATTCCCGCTACCATGACCTCGCGCAAATTTTTGCGGACCGAGGGTTCTTTCGGGACACAATGGAGGGCAAGCTCGGTATAGCCGATTATGGCAGCTAGAATATTGTTAAAGTCATGCGCAATACCCCCGGCCAGAGTCCCGATAGCCTCCATTTTCTGTGCCTGCTGCAGCTGTTTTTCAAGCATCGACTTTTGCTCCTCCGCCTGCTTGCGCTCAGTGATATCAGTGCATACACCAATCCACATATATGGACGCTCTTTATCATCTAATTGCGGCACTGAACTGTCTCGCCAATATCTGAATGAGCCGTCCTTTTGTCTGATCCTGTATTCACAGGTAATCGGCTTTGATGAGGTCCTGTGAATTTCTATGACATCTTCAAGAGAGGACCTGTCATCTGGATGAATCAGCTGCACCCATCCCTCGATCGTCTTTGTTATCTCACCAGGTTTATATCCAAGGGTCTTATCAATATCCCCAAACCAGTTAAGTCCATTTTTCCCCACATCCCATTCATAGATTAAATCGTACGCGGCCTTTCCGGCCAGGCGCAGCCGCTCCTCACTCTGCCGTAAGGCCTTCTCCGCCTCTATGAGTTCCGTGATATCCTTGGCTACACAGATCAGATTGGTCTTATTACTCACCGCATCTTTCATAACAGACCAGCCCAGTAATACGGAAATCTCTCCGCCATCACGTGTTCTAAAGTGTCTTTCACCTGTTTCCAGGTTAAACTTTGGATTCGGCCCTTTGATATTTTCCTTAATGTGGCCTCTTTCTTCCTTCACAAATAACTTGGCCAGGTCTTGACCTATTAATTCTTTCTCATCGTATCTAAGTAAATTCAGGACTGCCTGATTGACTCTGTTTATTTTGCCCTCCAGAGAGGCCACAATTAAACTGTCGGTCATACTGTCAATTATATTATTCAGGTAATCCCTGGAGACAGTCGTTTTCTCCAGATCTTCGGTCATTTTATTGAAAGACCTGGCGAGTAGACCTATTTCATCTGTACTTTTCAATCGCACTTTATGACTGAGATCGCCTCGGGAGACCATTTCCGTCCCCTTAACCAGATGTTCAATAGGCCGGCTCAAAATGGATCTGATTAACAGGAAAATAAATCCAGAGGCAAAAAAAATGCTTATCAGTATAAATGCCCCTACGGTCTTTTTGGTTGCATTTAACGTGTTTTTCAGGCTGGCCCGAGAAAAAACCAGACTTATCTGCCCGATATTTTCCGTTTCCTTTTCTTCAAAACCTAAAATGAGGGACTCGTTTGTAGACTCCTTGAATTCCTGCGTTACGATAGGAGACGTATATTCCTTTGTGTATATTTCGCCTTTTTCGCCTCCCTGAAACAATATATGGCCTTTATTATCTCTAATCTCACAGAACAGCACATCTTGCTGCTTCAGGATACCTTTCCCTGCTTTTTCAAGCGATTTTTTGTCTCCCACTAAAACCGGGTATTCACTACTGGCTGAGAGACTGCCAATTAATGCGTTTGCCCGAATATCAAATTCTGAATTCAGTATCCCTTTTTGAATCTTTAAAAAATAGCTACTAAGCAGTACTCCTAAGGCAATAAGCAACATAATGAATAAAATTATGATTTTTATGGATATTTTAATCCTCACTCTCCAAAAACCTCTCTTGCCTGTTTTATGATCTCTGTTGAAATTTTGACACCCAATCTCCTTGCGGCCAGTAAGTTCAATGAAAAACCTATCTCCTTTGGTCCGGAATGACCTATCATGGCCGGATCTTTACCATGGAGCATATTCAAAACCGTCTCAGCCGCCTGTTTTCCCAGACTTTCGTAATTACATTCAAAAGAGATGAGCGCACCGGCCCTGGTGTAGGATGCAGAAAGTCCTATAACCGGAATTTTTTTTCTGAATGCCTCAATCAATATATATTCAACACACTTGGGGGAGTATATTGTGGAATCAGGTATTATTAAAAAACAATCTATTCGTTGGCACATTCCATTAAATGCATTGTGTAATTCCCTTGCCGAATTGATTTGCCAGGCAATAATTTCAAGACCCAAACGGCCACTTATTTGAGATGCCTCTTCAAATACGTTTCTCGTACTCGGTGAATAGAAAAGTCCTATTTTCTTTACATCGGGCAGGATACTTTTGATTTGTCTCAGTTTTATCTTAACTGGAATATCTATGGATATGCTCGGCGGTTCAATCTTGCTGGACTTTGGGTCCAATACCATGGTACTGAGCACAGGAATATTTTCAGCCGACTCCTGGGCAAGCCTGGCCGCCGGAGTTCCCAAGGCCAAAATCAGATTTGGTCTTATCGACTTAATTATTTCTTCTATATTCAACAATTCATCCTGGGTTTTATTTCGAAGGGCAATTTCCTTTACCCGCACTTCCATGTGCTGTCTTTTTAAATAATCTTTAAACTCACACAGAGTGGTATTGTACGGAATGGTATTCTGACTCTTTATGGCAACAATATCTATAGTATCAGCTGAACAGATACTACTGATATTCACAAAGATAAATAGAATAATACCGAAGATAATTTTCATATGGAGACAGACTATCGACTCATTTAAAATTTAAAATTCATGCTTGCTATAACCCTGCGGCCTACACGGTCTCCCGCATGCCAGTTAGCGGGATTTGAATCAGGAGGATTCGACTCGTAATGCCGGTCTTTAAACAGGTTGGAAGCAGCTACTGCTATCTCAAGATTATCACTGAAATTATATGCAATACGGGTATTCACCGTAGCATAGGCATCTACTTTTACAGGGGCAGGCTGTACACGGCCGAATACAGGGTTTGAAGTAAGATATATTTCATAATATTTGCTAACATAATGAAAGATTATATTTGCAGACCATTTGCCATATTTTGCCGTTAATCCCCCGTTGATTTTATGTTCAGGATCTACTTCCAGTCTACCAAAATCATCGCGATCAATAGTCTGATATGCATAGTTTGCAAATCCGGTTAACCAGTCATTAATAATAAAATTAAATTCTATCTCTCCTCCATATTGACTGGCATCAGCTACGTTATGCATGGGACCGCTCTGTGTATTATCGATTAGATCTCCATAATCGTTGTAAAAAATAGAGGCATTCAATTTCACTCTTTTATTTAATTTACTATAGCAGCTTAATTCATAAGAGATGATTTTCTCTTCCTTTAAGGAAGAACTTCCAAGGGCGAAGGGATACGCATTGCCTTCGTTTGTATGTTGAAAAAGCGAAGGTATATAATAACCGCTAGCTACAGTAAAACGTATAGAATGATCCTCTGAAGGCTTATAAATAATACTCCCCCTGCCCAGGCCCAGGTAGTCCAGATAACTGTAGTATGCGCCTCTGGCACCCATGGTGAGTATAAGCTTGTCGTTTACATGGAATTCATTTTCCAGGTTCAGGGCATAGTCCTTGACTTCATGATCTTCGTTGTCCCCGGCCCTTATTTCCACTGATACATCTTTGCGTGCCTCTACCTCCCAGGAGGTCCTTTTCGCATACCCCCCAAAGGTTGTAATATTCCTGCCCCATCTGAATGTACGAAGGAGTTCAAATTCATAGTTTGAATCCTCAACACTGTAGGTATCACTCCAGAAGGTTTTTTCATGATTATTGTAGAAAAGGCGCGCCTGGAAATCAGGACGTTCATAACGCATGGAAATAAATGTGGTATCCGGCTGACATACTCGACTTATAACGTTATCCGCACTGGAATAACGACCGGACAGGGAAATGGATGAGAGGTCATCAAAATGATAAACCGTCTTGCCGCTGAAATGCCTGACATAAAAATTGTCGCGCTCTTGAGGTATGTCGGGCTTTTCCCATTCCTCGGCCTGCCGGTACCCGGCTGATAAACTGTATTCCGCATTTTTATAGGCCCCGGCGTGGATAATATTACTGCGCACAGTTTCCCGATTGCCACCTGCCAGGTTTATTTGTGTCCCCTTAAGCTGCCCGGGGGTTTTGGTAATAATATTGATTACGCCGCTGAAGGCAGAACCACCGTAAAATATGGCACCAGGACCCTTGATAATTTCAACCCGGTCAATTTCCTCCAGATCAACCGGGGCCCAGTCCAGGAAGATATGATTGGCATGGTACATAAATACGCTGTTGCCGTCTAACGTGACCAAAACGTGAGAGGTGTCGCAAAGACCACGAATCCCAATCACGTGCTGTCCCGCATGGGCCTCCCTTATGTCTAAACCCGCTACTGATCGTAAAACGTCAGCCAGGTTCGTGGCCCCTGAATTCCTTATATCATCAGAAGTAATTACCTTTATGGAAGAGGCCGCTTCCGTGAGAGGTTGCTCCCGTTTGGAAGAGCTCACCACCATGGGTATCTCCATAAAGAGGAGTTCCTCTTTTGTTATCTGAACAGATTCCTGTGCCCACAAGTTAAAACAGGCAGCACAGGCAAAAAGACTGACCATGCCCAGGATGTAAACGCACTTTTTCACATCTGTCTCCAATATCCATATGCTGATTAATGAAACGAAATCGTTATTTTGTAATTCAGAAAGAAAATTACCTGCATTGAATAGGTTATCGACAGTATGGAGGATATTTTCAAATATCCCGTATGAATTTTAAAAAGTGGAAAAAAACAGGGGGGCTGACTATCCTATCGCCCGGCCGGAAAGCAAAGAGCTGCGTCTTTCACCCTTCCTGCCAGCGTGTAGTCCATATAACGTCTCAGTCTGGGAATCATGTCATCCAAATACAGACCTATCTCCTTTTCCGTGGCAGTAGTGAGGGTCTGGCAGAACAGACATTTCCGCTCTCCTCCCCCGGTAGAAGGGAGGCCGAAGTCTTCAAGGAGGTGACGGGTAACTGCCTCGTCGTCAAAATCATCATATACCGGGAACACCGTCTTTATCCCGAATTCGTCTGACAGACGTGATATCCTGTCCATAAAGGCCGTGGTCTGTTCCGGGAAATAGCTCTGTTTTCTGGCATATCCCGCCAGCACTTGGGGAACAAGCATTTCAATGCAGTAGATCAAGGCCTTTATGTGCATGGCCAGTTTACATGCTACACACACCAGATTCTTGCCTCCGTAACGGGGCATCAGTTCTTCATATCGGTCGAGCCACAGGCCCTGAAACAGACGGCCCATATCCAGCTCTATGTAGATTGATTGCGGAATCTGCTCTGAGTAAGGCATTCGGGCCCTGAGAATTCTCTCGGCTACCCGGAATCGTCCCTTTGGAAAGGAAGAAAATCGTCCCATGCCGTTCAACATGTTAAGGAGATGAATACCTCTGGGCCGCGGAATCTCCGGATGGGCTCCGGCTGCTGCCAGTGCATACAGTGCAAGAGAATCACTCCCACCTGAAAACAGGATGGCTAATTCCTGTTTTTCCATTCACCCTCCTGCCCCACCTCATACCTCAAAAACACCTCACCCGTGTCTGCGGCATGGCACTCCAGGAGCCTGAGCGCCAGAAACGGTTCCCCTAAATGTCTTGGGCCATCCGCAAGAGAGGCAGCACCTCTTTCTCCGGAGATCTTCGGGGCAATGGTATGATATATTTCGTCAACCACTCCTTCTGAAAGGGCAGCATAATTGAGCATTGCGCCCCCTTCGATCAGAACGGTGCTTGCGCCCATTTGCCCCAGGATCGAAATCGCGGCACGAACTGAAAGACCGTGAACTCCCTCAGGTAGTGACACCACATCGGCCTTGCTGCCCAGGACCTTACCCAGCCGAAGGACCTGATCTTCGCCGGTAAAAACCACCGGAGGAGGACCCGTGTGGAATAAACTGCGGTCTTTCACCGGTATGTTCCCGGACATGGTAATTAAAGCCCTGATGCGTTTCTCTGGAATAATGCCCCCTATGCCGCGCATCTCGACATTCCCTGCCCTCAAGGTACCTGCGCCCAGAAGACTTGCATCGGTCTTCATTCTCATGTTCTCCAGGTGTCTTCGGTCCTTTGGACTCCCGATGTTACCCGGGGTAATCCGGCCGCAGGCAGTGGTTACGCAGATAAGAAATACTCTCACTGTTCAGTTTACTCTGCGAGCATTTTCAGTGCCCAGGCAGACATTTCTCTCGAAGACTCGTTATCGTCTTTCAGATACGGTCTGACATACTTGGCTGCCTCTAATTCTCTGAGCATTTCAGGATATACCTGGGCAAGACGCCCAATACCCCATAACGCCCCTCTCCTCAGCGGCTCGAATTCCAGGAGGTTTCCGTCCTCCCTGATATAGGAGATAAGAATACGGACATATTCTTCGGCCAGGCGGCGACTGCAGGCCATGGCCTCTGCCATGGCATCAGGGGCCCCCCACCCTATTCCGCCGGATCGTC
>CAZPDU010000194.1:0-13721 GCA_964585405.1 uncultured Thermodesulfobacteriaceae bacterium
CAAATTGACTCCCAAGGGTCTCCTTCAAGATCCGGTTTTCTTCTTTCAGATGGCTGTGGTCCATGGCCCGTTCCATCACCAGGCGCAATTCATCAAAATCGAGGGGTTTGGTGAGGTAGTCATATGCCCCTTTTTTCAGGGCCTCCACCGCCGTCTCCACGGAGGAATAGGCGGTCATGATAATGATTGGAATGGCCGGGTTGTACGCCCTGATTTCGGCCAGGGCCTCGAGACCGGAGACGTTGATCATTCGAATATCCATCAGTATCAGGTCAAAAGGACGGGTGCGCACCCGGTCTATGGCCGTCTGGCCATCATCCGCCTCATGGATCTCATACCCCCATTCGGAAAGGAGGGTGCGCAACATGGTCCGGTGGCCGAGGTCGTCATCCACGACCAAAACTGTTTTACCCTTTTTCATGGGATCTTACCCCTTCTCCTTTCGCAGGAAGGCGGATGATCACGGTGGTGCCTTCGCCGGGACCTGTTCGTTTTATCTTCCCATTCTGCAGAATGCACAGTAGTTTATTTTTTTATACCTTTAAGGAATTCCCCATGCTCTTCAATGATCGGAGTGCGTCCATTACAGCCGTCTCAGAATGGCCCACCCTGGCCAGAAAATTATTCTTTATTTGACTCCGGGCAATAATAGTGGTATTGATCACGTCCCCCGTCGGCGTAGAGAAATGTTTACGAAGTGTCTCCACCAGGGGGAGCCGGAAATCTACCCATCGGGCTGGGTGGTTTTGATTTTAGAAAGGCCCCGAAAGAGCCGAATCATGAAATCGGCTCCTTCGGGGTCTTGTTGGTTGAAAAATCTTTTATAAGTAAAAAGAGGGTTGGTGATGCGATTCATACCGATTGTATTGCTCATCCTTTCAAATATATTCATGACTTACGCCTGGTATGGGCATCTTAAGGACATGCGGGCGAAGCCGCTCTTGCTGGTTATTCTGTTCAGCTGGTGCGTGGCGTTTTTCGAGTACTGCCTTCAGGTTCCCGCCAACCGCATCGGAAGCGCTTATTTTACGATTCCCCAGCTCAAGGTGGTCCAGGAAATCACCACGATGTTAATCTTCGCAGTGTTCTGCGTCTTCTACATGCGGGAGAAACTGACCCTGGACTATCTCTGGGCCAGCCTCTGTCTGGTGGGCGCGGCCTTTTTCATGTTTCGTCATATCTCCTCGACTTTATAGTAACGAAAAGCCTATAATTATACATTTTCAGCTGCGCATTTTTTAATATTCCGGCCGATGAGGGCCTGTTTTTTTTAAAGCTGCCTCTTTTTCAGCTGGAATGTCTGTTCCTCTTTATCGCACAGGAGAAGGGTAATAAGAGGCTATGCTCGCGGATTTCGGATTGTGGATTACGTGCGGGATCGTGCGTTTTTTTATGGAGGCTGCGCCCATTGGAAGAATTTTGTCTGCCTCTGCTTTCGAATCGACAAGACGCTTTTCATCCATCAGTCCCGCTTTGACGATGGCCATCTTGGCAATGGAAGCACTTTAACCTACGGCTAACTCCTTACTGCTCTCCCACAGACCATGAATATTGCATAGTGCCGTGGCATGGATGATTCCAGATTTCTTGATTTTTATGGTTGCTGTTACCGAATGATTGGTATAAACGGGTCCCCGATTTGGTCCATCTGCAGTTTCTCCATGCGCAGTGAACTCAAAGTTCCCTACCTGGTAAGCGAACTTCTCTCCCTCTGGATGAAAAAAGAGCTGAATCCATCTAATGTGATGCTCCGTTGTATTGGGGTGTGCTATTTCCTTTCCCAGCGATACCTTGATATCAAACATCTCGTCTGCATTAACCCTGTCAGGACATTCGATGATCGGAACGTGTTTCTCTGTTTTCCAATCCGCAGTCTGATACAATTCTCCAATTCTTTTCATGATAATAACTCCAGAATGCTGAATCCAATGCAACACTTTCAAGGAATTGTTTCTTTCCTAAGGATATGAACTTTTTACGATCCGGACTGAAACAGCACCCCTCTATGCCAATGTAGGTAAGACACAGAGGGGACAAGCTATTCAACACCAATAAAATAGCAGAGTAGCTTTATTTCTTAAGGTTTGGGTATACTTTTGTACTTGGCGTAAAGATTACGTACTCTATGCTTGAGTTCTTTGATTTTCCTGTGATCTTCCTCAGAAGCCATAGATGGTTCGCTGATAGAATAGAGGGCGTTACTTATCTCGTCTGTCACATGTTCAACAGCCGCACACCACTCTCCGGTGCATGTAGAGGCCTGACATGCGGCTTCACCTACATCCTTTTCTAAACTCTTAAGGGATTTTTCTAGAGAATCAATATAAATTTTCCATGCCTCCAACATCTCTTTATTAAGAATATTAGAGTCTTCTTTAATTAATGCCATTTTTAATGCCCTCCCCCTTCTTTTTTAAAAGGTTTTCATTAATGATTACATATACCTTTGAGTAAAAATAAAGCATTTTTAGACATTCTGGATATTTTATATATTTAAAAAAATATGCACATAAATCAGTATGTCACGATGGAGGGACCTAACTGTCTTATGGATAGAAATGTCCTGCATTTTTTCTTGATGTTTCATGACATGAATTCTCCTATTCGACTTACACTAATTTTTCAAATGTCTGACTTGGTCTTTCCTCCTGCATCAGGAAAAAATCTTGATGAGGATTCGTTCGGATACGCTTTATTACTTGCCACATCGGAGAAGAGTCACTGATCTCGTATTCTGGAAAATTCAGGAAAAGCGCATCGATTAATGCTATCAAGCTATGATCACCATCCTGTTGTTTAAAAATCATTTTCTTTTTCATGTTGCCCCTTCTTTTTCATGTGCCCCTTCTTTTTTGTTCCTGTTTTCAGTCAGTTAAACAGCAGAATTTCGTTCAAGACTTAGAGTATCAGATCAATACTTTTGCCAGTTTTGTAATGCCCGGATAGATAAAGGATCTATAATTTTATTTGAATAGTCCATAGAGGAAAAAGCTCATTTTGATAGGGAAAATAACTGCGAGAGTGGGAATTTGTCCCGTATTAAGCATTAAAGAGGAAATTTCTGTAATAAATCTTACAGTAGGCGGATTTTACTTGACTGTATGAACCGTATTGATAGATAATAATAAAAACCCCTTCCTTTATTTTCGATTTTGGATTCAAACAAATAGTTTTGATAGCCCGTACTATCTTCTGTACCAGCATATGACAGTCCTATGTACGTGAGAGTTGGCACGAGAAATAATATCAACATCCATAATCAATCAAATACTTGATATACGTATTGCCAGTTTTTGTAATTAATCTGACTCACGGTTTAACTGCTTCTGTCTTTATGCATGGCAGTTAAGCTAAGCAGGCAACAAGTTTTTGAAGAGCTTAAATTGGAGGCAATGGATTTCTACAGCGTAAAGTACGACCTCATGAGAATGAGATAAAAAGGCATCGGATGGAGGTTTATTATGGAGGATATATCTATATTGGTGGGTGGAAAGGCGGGGGACGGCATCAGAATCGCTGCGATCATGGTTGCTCGATTGTTCAGCAGATATGGTTACAGAGGGTTTGTTTATGATGACTATCCTTCCCTTATTAGAGGTGGCCACAATTTTTCTCTGATCAGGGTATCAAGGCAGAAGGTTCAGGCCAATAAAATAGGCGTTGACTTGATTGTAGCTCTGGATAAACAAACTGTAGAGAAGCACGCGTCTGAACTGAATGATGGAGGAGTAATTCTCTTCGACAGCAGTAAAGGGGAAATTGAAACGGAAGGCGTGGGAGTTCCTTTTATAGAAATTGTAAAGGAAATGGAAGGAATGTCCATAATGAGGAACTCTGCTGCCTTGGGAGCTATCGCCAAAGTGGCGGAAATAGACTGGAAAATAGTGGAAGAGGTATTTTACAAATTCTTGCCCAAAAAAATTGATCTCAATCTGAAAATAGCCAGGAAAGCATACGATATGGCAATCGCTGGCAACTTGAAGGTAGAAAATCTAAATCAGGAAATGATGCCCGTAATCTCAGGTAACGAAGCTATAGGACTGGGAGCAGTAAAAGCGGGTATGGCTGTCTATTACGCATATCCTATGACTCCTTCTACAGGAATACTTCACTTTCTGGCCGCTAACCGGGACAGGTTTAACATACTGGTTGTTCATCCCGAAAACGAAATCGCAGTCATGCTCATGGCATTGGGTTCGGCGTATTCCGGTGCCAAAACCATGGTGGGGACCGCAGGCGGGGGTTTTGGCCTGATGGTAGAGGGGTTGAGCCTGTCGGCACAGAGTGAGATTCCTATAACTATTGTGGTCGGCCAGAGGGCGGCACCCAGTACAGGCGTTCCTACCTATTCCTTGCAGTCGGACCTGCACTTTGTTTTAAACGCGGGCCATGGTGAATTTCCCAGATTTTTGGTGGCTCCTGGCGATGCTGAAGAAGCGTACTATTATAGTGGTGTGGCCATGAATGTCGCCTGGAGGTGTCAGGTACCTTCCATAGTCCTGTCTGACAAAAACTTGAGTGAAGGCAGCTACAGCTTCGACTCCTCCAGGTACACTGTGGAGGAGGCACAACCCATCCTGTGGGACGGTCAAGGTGACTACCTGAGGTATAAAGATTCAGAAAACGGCGTTTCGCCTCTGGCCTTTCCTGGTAATGAGTCTGCTACAATCAAAGTTACCAGTTACGAGCACGATCAGTATGGAATTACTACCGAAGAAAGCGAAAAAGTGGCCTTTATGCAGCAAAAAAGAATGCAGAAGACGAAAGCTGTTAAGAAGGAAATCGAGAATATTGAAGCCGTCAAGGCCTATGGTAAGGACTCCGATACTGTAATTTTCACCTGGGGCTCTACAAAAGGTGCTTGTGTGGAAGCAGCCGATGCCTTGGGACTTAAGGTGTTGCAGCCCATTATTATGGAGCCCTTTCCTGATTTGAGTAGCTATATTAAGGATGCCGGGCGTATAGTTACAGTAGAAACCAACGCCACCGGTCAACTGGCCAGGTTGCTAGAGAACAACGGAATCAGAGTAGACCATAAGGTGCTCAAATACAATGCGAGGCCGTTCTTCACCGATGAGCTGATTCAGAGGCTCAGAAAGGAGGTGCTATAATGAACAAAGGGTATAAGGAACTTAACTCTTACGCTGAAAACACATGGTGCCCCGGATGTGGTAATTTTGCTATTTTAAACGCCTCCAAAAAAGTCTTTGCCGATAAGGATCAAAAGAATCTGGTGATGGTCGCTGGCATTGGCTGTCATGCTAAACTGGTCGATTACATTGACCTCAATCACTTTTATAGTATACATGGCAGGGTACCAGCCACTGCAACAGGTATAAAGCTGGGAAATCCCGAGTTGACGGTAATTGGTTTTGCCGGAGACGGTGATGCCTACGGGGAAGGCCTAGCACACTTGATGTTCGCCGCCAAAAGAAATATTGATATCACTATGGTGATCCACAATAACGGAGTTTACGGTCTGACCACCGGACAATTTACTCCTACCAGTCCCGAAGGTTTTAAAGGCAAATCTACACCCTGGGGAAGTGTGGAGAGGCCTTTTAACCCACTCACGCTTATGCTGGGAGCAGGCGCGACTTTTATATCTAGATCGTATTCTAACAGGATGGAAAATCTCAAAATGGTGATTGATGAGGCCATGAAGCATAAAGGGTTCTCATTTGTAGAGGTGCTGCAGCCCTGCTACACTTACTATAACACCTATAAGATATATAACGAAAAGGTCTACGAGCTGGAAGGAGAACCGCCGAAAGAGCAAGTCATAGAGAAAATGACAGAGTGGAATTACGGCAGTAAGGGAAACATTCCTATTGGGATATTCTACAGGGAGACCAGACCGACCTATGACGAAAGCATGTTAAGAGAGATGGTTCCGGCTAGAAGAAAAGAGGAGATAGACATAGAAGACCTCCTTAAAGAAAATACATAACCACAAAATTGTATAATCAGTAATACAGATTTAAATTCTGATATCCGCCTGTCTTGAGTGGATTGGCAGGTTCTTGTAGGCATTCGGCCGGAAAGCCGGATGTAATCTTGCCTGAAGATTCAACAAGCAGACTGGCGGGCAGGCTGGAATTCGGAATTTGAAACAATATCACGAACCAGAGCCAAAGACCAAAACATTTGAATATCCAATTGATGACCCTCATCTTTTGTTTTGAATATTTGGAAATTCGAAACAAATTCGAATTTCCAAATATTGCGCTTTTCACATTTGGCATAGGATAATAGGATTCCATCTTTGTATTGGAATGAACGAGTTAATATTGACTTACCTTTTCCATCCCAGATCGGCGTAATCGCCAAGTGTTCCGTTATAACCATTTAGGTGGTCGGATTCACTCGAAGCCAGGAAGACCGCCAGAGACGCCACTTCCCTGGGATCTTTTAAGTAGCCCTTTTTATTGTATTCCACGAAATGGTCATAGATGGATTCTCCCAGCACCGAGGGTCCCAAAGACCTGATTTCTTTCTGCATACTCGTTTCCATAACCCCGGGATCAATTGCATTGACCTTTATGTTCTTTCCTTTTAATTCCTCGGATAGAGAGCGGGTTAGTTGATCGATTCCCGCCTTGGACACGCTGTAGGCGCAAAACCTGGGGAATGGCTTCTGGCCAAGGCCGGAGGTGACATTAATTATTTTACCACCTCCTCGATGTACCATTGAAGGTACCACGGCCCGGGCACAAAAAAACGCGCCATTGAGATTTATATTGATCGTTTTCTTCCAGGCTTCTAAGTCTGCATCTTCCAGAAACCGGACCGGCCCTATAACTGCCGCATTGTTTACCAGCACATCGACTCCTGAAAAACACTCCGTGGTTTGCCTTGCCATGCTAGCCACGCTATCAGGGTCCGACACATCTCCTTCAAAGACAAGACACTCTCCACCTTGTTCCCTGATATCGCTGGCTGTCAGATCAAGTTCATCCCGAGTCCTGCTCATGATCGTCAGCCGCGCTCCTTCTTGAGCCATGGCCAAGGCGATAGCTCGGCCCAATCCCCGGCCTGCACCAGTTACAACCGCCGTTTTACCTTTTAATTTCATGAAATTTATTTACTTTCTCCGCTTGGGGTTTATGGATGACAAGTAATCGCTTTTTCAGCATTAGACCTGGAAAGTAATTTAATTGTTTCTATTAGTTTTGGTGCTCAAAAAACTCAAAATTGCTTTTTTGCTGAGCCGAGCAAGGATCGTGTAACCCTTATCATTAACTTTATACCGGTCCGCATGAATGCCGCAGATCACGACGCCAACAATAGCTTTTCTTGGAAAAAATACTAAATGTACAATAAATATGGGTTATCATTTTCTGAAAATTTGTCAACTTCAAAAAAATGTCTGATATCAAGGAAATGGAGTGCCCCTTGGTATTAAAAAATGGTTATGGTATTGGAAAAAAAAGCTGGTTACGTGCGATAAATTAACGAAATTAAAATTAACAAGGGAACATACATATGGTCAGTTCAAAATATTTAAAAACGGACACAGTTCATTTAAACAAGATTGGAAAAAAGTTTTCAGTAAATGGGATTTTTTTTGAAGGATTGGCAACAGTTTCAGGGTAAGTTTTATGGGTGATTGGGTCGGTCAAGTGGTTAACAGTCAAAATCTGATGATCAGTTCGTGAGTCAGATCAACCGTCTTTCTATTTGAAAGACATTCGGCAGGAGGACCCTGTTACCTGGATAGACGTCCTTAAATGAATTCCCAAAGAATCACTTTACTACCCTATCAACGTTATGCTATTAAGATATATATAGCAATTATTCCAGAGATTTTTACGGTGTAATCAAATATTGAATATTCCCAATCAAAATATTAAAAGGTGATGAAGTCGATATTTCTAAATATTTAAAGTTAATAAACATAATTTGGTCAGTGACAGGAAAAAACCATTAAAATATGATCACAAAAAGGAGATAACGACATGACAACCATTCAGTATGAAGGATTAAACATTGAATTGGATGAAGATGGGTTTCTCAAAAATTTTGATGATTGGAATGAAAAGGTAGCTTGCGCTATTGCTGAAAAAGAAGGAGTGAGTAAAACCTGTCCTTTGACAAAAGAAAAGATGGAAATATTAAGATTTATAAGAGAATACTATAAAAAATTCTCTTCTGTCCCTATACCACGCTTTGTGTGTAAAAATGTAAATCAACCCCAAAAATGTGAATTTGAAGAATTTCCGGATCCTCTCACGGCATGGAAAATAGCAGGACTGCCTAAACCACTAGCCTTTGGCGAATTATTCGACACAATAGAAAAAAGATTTAAATGAACAGATGGTGAGTGAAATAGATGCAATATAGCAATATAGATATACTGATGAATTATACTTTTTAAGTGTGGGTCCCAAGGCCTAGCTCATGATCTCTCTGCTAAACAGGTCTCTGTGGACAGCACAGTGAAGGTGGCTTTCTTTAGTAAGTATAGATAGTTAAGATTACTAATGCCACTTGTTTGAAGGTTGTTGCCTGAAACTTCTGGCGAAGAAGATCTTCTGTCCGGGAAATCCATCTGATTCCCTCCTTTATAATAAAGAGCATTTTTATTCCTCTCTGGGGAATCACACACCTGAGGAGATCTGCGCTCAAAGAAGAACGGCATTTTGCGTCACGATAGACTCCAGTAATTATGCATCAGATACATAGTGAAATTTTGTCCAGACAATGAGAATAAGATGACAGAGGAATTTTGTAATGGGTAAAAAGCCGACCTATGAAGAACTTGAAAAAAGGGTCAAGGAGCTGAATAAAGAAGTTATCACCTGCAGGAAGACGGAAGAGGCGCTGAGAGAATCAAATCGATACACCAGGGAACTGATTGAAGTCAGTCTGGATCCTCTGGTGACGATTTCCTCTGAGGGCAGGATTACAGATGTGAACCGTGCGACTGAAAAACTCACTGGATATCCGAGGGGCAAGCTCACAGGAACGTGTTTCTCAGAGTATTTTACAGATACTCAGAGGGCAGATCAGGGTTACCTGCAGGTACTCAGAGAAGGATATATACATAATTATCCATTGGAGGTCAGACATCGCGGTGGAACAGTCACCCCTGTACTATATAATGCCTCAGTCTACCATGATGGGAAAGGTGATATAGCAGGAGTGTTTGCCACAGCCAGGGACATTACCGAGTGCAGGATGGTCGAAGAGGAATTGAGAAAAAACGAAAAGAGATTGAATGATTTGTTGGCTGAGGTCGCTGCCAAGAATGAAGAGCTTGACTCCTTTGTTTACAGGGTATCTCATGATCTTAAGACCCCCATCGTCACCATCGATGGTTTCGTTGGCGCCTTGAGGGAAGATTTTGGTGACGTCCTGTTAGAAGACGGGGAGAAATACCTGGGATACATTAGCGATGCCGCACGAAAAATGGAGATTTTGATCAATGACATGCTCGCTCTCTCTCGCATCGGGCGCATAACCCGAAGAAAGACAAAATTTTCATTTGCCGACTTAGTAGAGAATGCCGTTAGCGCACTTCAATCCAAGATCAAGGCGCTGGGGATTGTGGTCAACATACAGAAAGACCTGCCGGTTATTTACGGGGAGAAAATGCGGTTGGCTCGAGTAGTGGATAATCTATTGACAAATGCGATAAAATATGTGGGGAAGAATAATTTTTCTCCCCGCATTGATATAGGAGTTGAAGAACAGGACAGCCAAAAGGCATTTTTTGTCCGCGATAACGGCATCGGCATTGAGAAAAAAGATTTTGAAAAAATTTTTCAGGCCTTTCAGCGGCTGCCATCAGCAAAAAAAGAGGTCGGAGAGGGCACGGGGGTCGGTCTGACCATTGTGAAGCGGATCATCGAACACCATGGAGGAAAGATCTGGCTTATATCAGAGCTCGGCAAAGGAACCACATTTTATTTCACCCTTAAAGACAAGGAGGCTTGAACATAGTGAATTATGAACCCTCTAATATCTTGCTGATAGAAGATGAGGAAGCACATGCCGAACTGACCAAGCGGGCGATTCGAAAGGCAGGTAATGCGAACCGTATTGATGTTTTGACAAACGGAGAAGAGGCGATTGACTATATCTTCAATCGTGGCAAGTACACTAATAAGAAAAAGTATCCCATGCCTGGCCTTATAATGCTGGACATCAAGCTTCCAGGCATTGACGGGATAGAGGTATTGAGACAGATAAAGGCAAGTCCTGTTTTAAAGAAGATCCCTGTAATCATGCTTACCACATCAGACCGGGAAGAAGACATTTCCCGATCCTATAACAACTATGCCAATAGCTATCTTACCAAGCCGGTTGGTTATAAGGAATTTGAAGAAAGGATCATGCAGGTCGATTCCTACTGGATGCTGATCAATAAAAAACCGTCTATCCTGGAAGCCTAAGCATTTTCAGGGCCTGAAATGTATGGTTTTAAAAGTACTTAGGAAATGAATATATTAAAATTGGTGATTATCGAAGACGAAGAGGCCCACTTTCAGCTCATGGAACGGGCTATTCACAAGGAATTCCCGTATGCTTCGATTGATTACTTTAAGGAAGGCGCCCTTTGCCTTCAAAGGCTCGATGAGATCAGCCCTGATATAATCATCACCGACTACCTAATGCCCGGCATGAATGGTATCGAATTTCTAGAAGCTCTAAATCAAACGGATAAGGACATACCGGTCATCATGATTACCGGCCAGGGCAATGAGAGCCTCGCTGTCCAGGCCATGAAACTGGGTGCAAGGGATTATCTAGTTAAGGCCCCTAATTTTTTCATCCTGCTTCCAGGGGTCATTGACAAGGTAGTTTGCGAACAGAAACTCAAGGAAGAACTGCGACGATCTGAAGAAAAATATAGAATCTTATTTGATAATTTTATAGATGCAATAAATATTTTCTCTAAAGATAGAAGATTATTGGATGTAAACAAAAAACTGATTCAGTTGAGCGGCTATTCGAAAAAAGAACTTCTCTCCATGAAAGTGGAAGATCTTTACTCTGTAAGTGTCAGATCCACTATAGAAGAAAAAATCCAGAACCTGCTTCGAGAAAAAGAGGTCCCTGTTTTTGAAACCTACCTTTTTAAAAAAGGAGGAGATAAGATACCGGTTGAGATAGGTTTTAGTGCGTTAAAAAACTGTTACGGCCAGGAAATTGTCTTTCAAGGCAGCATAATAAACATCACCGAGCGGAAACGGGCTCAAGAGCAGGTTCGTATTCTTTCCCAGGAACTGATGAAGGCACAGGAAGACGAGCGGCAAAGGCTTTCACGTGACCTGCACGACCTGGTGGCGCAAGATCTTTCCGCATTAAAAATCGGCCTTGACACCTTTTTTGATGATCAGAATGAAGTCTGCCCAGCCCGGAGGCAAAAGGTGGTTCAACTCTCCGAAATAGTCAGGTGGACTATAATGAATATCAGAAATATGGCCTATAGCTTACGCCCACCCAATCTCGATCAGCTAGGGCTTTCCAAGACTATCCTCCACTATTGTGAAGAGTTCTATAGCAGTACAAAAGTCGAGGTTGATTTCTTTGCCGCAGGTATAGACGATGTAAAACTCGATTCTGATACTGAGATTATCTTATACCGCCTGATTCAAGAAGGACTAAAAAATGTTCAAAAACATGCCGATGCCACCCATGTGACTATCAGATTGCTTGCCTCTTTCCCGGACATTATTCTCCGCATCGAGGATAATGGCAAAGGTTTTGAGGTTGAGAGCCGGTTGGCCTCAGCAGTCAATGAGAAACGGATGGGACTCAGGAGCATGGAAGAAAGGATCACCCTCCTCGGCGGAAAAATGAAGATCCAATCCTGTCCAATGAAGGGCACAAAAATTTTTATAGAGGTTCCTGGTAAGGTAAACAATATTGACCGGCAAGAAAAGAATCTTGATTGTTGACGACCATCCTCTTTTCAGGGAAGGTCTAAAATTCCTTATAGCACGCTGCCCCGGATTTGAGGTAGTCGGGGAGGCCGGAAACGGGCGAGAAGGTCTGAGGATGGCCCATGAACTCAATCCGGACTTAATATTGATGGATCTATCTCTGCCCGACAAAAGCGGCATTGACATCACCCGCGATATACTAAGCCATCTCCCGGAAATTCGGATCATAATTCTCAGCATGCACTCCAAAATTGATCATATCACTGAGTCATTTGTTGCCGGGGCTTCAGGGTATGTAGTCAAGGAATCGGCTGCTGAGAGGCTTATACAAGGGCTTGAGGCTGTATCAAGAGGTGAGCCTTACCTGGACAGCTCTCTATCCTCTAAGGTAGTGAAAAGGCTTGCGCAATTACCTGAAAATACGGCAAAGATCAAAGATGTAAAATATGAGTGCCTGACCCCTCGCGAGCAGCAGGTTATGCGTTTGCTGGCCGAAGGGATTTCCATTAAGGAGATCGCTGAAAGGCTTTTCATAAGTCCCAAGACTGTTGAGAACCATCGCACCAATATTATGAGCAAGCTAGACCTTCACAGTGCCATCGAGCTGATTCGCTATGCAGCCAGGCTCGGGCTGATCGATGTAGATCTTTGGAAAGGTTAATACGGGACAAATTCCTGCTCTCATAGTTTTTCCCCCCAGAAAAATGAGTTCCTTCCGTTATGGACTAATCAAATAAAATCATAGATCCTCTATATATCTTTGGTATTACAAAACTGGCAAAATTATTGATTTGTTTCTTTGAGTTTTGAACGAAAAGCTGCGTTAATTAGCAGAAAACACGAACAAAAAAGAAGGAGACAACGTGAAAGAGGAAGTGATGGCTCTTGAACTGCAAGACTATGATCGTGGTCTGATAGCATTGCGTAACAATTCAATCCCGGCCTGTTTTTCGCCCAAGGAATATTTTTATAGTTATTATGGCAATCGGCATCCCTTGCTTGAGGTATTTCTCTTTGGCTCAAGGTCTCAAGAGAAAGGAAGATAAAGGATGTGAGGTGGTGATTGTTTCAAGTTAAAAGGATGGTTATCCAAGTTTAGTAGCATTGATCAATTGATTTTCTCTGAATGCAAGACCAGTACAGTCTTTTCTGATATGAAAAATGATAATGCGTATTCACACGGAGCCTTATGAGAATTCCCTTTGTCTGATGCAGGAGGAGAGACCATGTCAGACATTCTGATCATGCATGACCAGGCAAATATGCATGAGCTGTTTTCAAGGAGTATTAATCATGTCAATTGCTAAAGTTATCGAAATCAGTGCCTCCTCTGCGGAAAGCTTCGAAGATGCCATTCGTCAAGGCATTAAACGGGCGGCGGAGACGATTGAAAATATCCAAGCAGCATGGATCAAGGAGCTGAAGACCTTGGTGGAAAAAGGCAAGGTCGTTGAATTTCGTGTCATTATGAAGATTACCTTCGTCCTTCATTAGGCATAATGACCGACGAATCACGGATAAACAAACTCTCAGGTAAACTTTAATACTACAAGCGGATCAGGAAGGATAAAATCCTTAGTGGGTATCATGGATTTGGACAGTACGATCCCAAATCGAGTTATGTGAGTTTCCTGTTACAGGGGCTAGAAAAAAGATAGAATTTGAGGTTTTTGGAGTCCATAATTCAACGTTTCACTGGTAATTTTTTAAACACAATGAGTAAAGGAGGACACAATGAATTTCAAGAATATGACCCTGCTGAGGGTTTTTCACTTTAGTACGGTATTTATTCTCGGTCTTTTCGTCATGACGCTCCATGCGGAAATGGGG
>CAZPDU010000195.1:0-14353 GCA_964585405.1 uncultured Thermodesulfobacteriaceae bacterium
GGAGTAAATTAATGAGAATTTTTGAGCAGATAGAATCACGTGTCCGGGGATATGTTCGATCGTTTCCGGTAATATTTGAATCCTCAGAGGGTGCGATAATGACCGATGAATCCGGCAAAAATTACATCGATTTTTTTGCCGGAGCGGGAACTCTCAATTACGGCCACAATAACCAGCGCATTAACAATGCGTTAATTGAATATATTACGGCCAAAGGACCACATCATACCCTGGACATGGCAACAACCGCGAAAAAGAGATTTTTGACAAAACTTTATGACACTATTCTGCAGCCGCGCAATCTGGAATACAAGGTCCAGTTTACCGGTCCCACAGGCACCAATTCCGTGGAAACGGCGATTAAGCTGGCCCGTATGGTCAAAGGACGTTCAAACATCGTCGCTTTTACCAATGGATTTCACGGGCTTACCATGGGTGCTCTCTCCATTACCGGAAATAATTTTTATCGAGATGAGGCGTACATAAGCCGTTCAAATGTCAGCTTTATGCCCTATGACAATTATTTAGGACCGGATTTCAACACCATGGATTTTTTTCGGAAAATGCTTACTGATAACAGCAGCGGGCTTGATCTTCCAGCTGCCGTGATCGTAGAGACCATTCAGGCGGAAGGAGGGGTTCACATTGCCAGCGCAGAATGGCTCAGGGAGCTTTCACAGGTATGTTATGAATTTGATATTCTGCTCATTATTGATGATATCCAGGTAGGTAATGGGCGGACCGGCGACTTTTTCAGTTTTGAAGACTCCGGCATCAAGCCGGATATGGTAACTCTGTCCAAGGCTATCGGCGCCGGTTTACCATTGGCGCTTCTGCTTTTTCGGCATGATCTGGACCAGTGGAAGCCTGGGGAGCATACAGGTACATTTCGGGGCAACAATCTGGCGTTTGTGGCATCCTATGAGGCCCTTCATTCCTGGGACAATCTGGATTTGAGCAATGCCGTTAAATACAAGTCAGAGCTGATGAGAAAAAAGATTGAGGCGATTGTGGAAAAATTCCCGGAAATCGATGCAAAGGTTAGGGGACGCGGCATGATATTCGGTCTCGAAGTTCCGGAAAGGGGATTTTGCTCACAGATTTCGGAAAGATGTTTTGAAAACGGTCTGATTATCGAACTTGCGGGTGCGGACGATCAGGTTGTAAAATTCCTGCCGCCTTTGATCATTGATGAAGAAACCCTTTTAAAGGGAATTTCAATTGTTGAACAGTCCATAGGCGAACTCGTTGAAGAAAAAAAAGAAAAACTTAGAGGGGAAATGTGATGATCGTAAGGAAATTGGAAGAAATTATCGGATCTGAAAATGACATTTCCTCAAAAACCGGGACATGGGTTAGCCGTCGCCTGTTGCTAAAAAAAGACGCAATGGGTTTTTCGTTTCATGATACCACGATATTTGCCGGAACCGAAACACTCATATGGTATAAGAATCACTTGGAGGCGGTCTATTGCATAGGTGGTGAAGGAGAGCTGGAAGTTATCGAAACCGGAGAAATTTTTAAGATTCAGGATGGTACCATGTATGCCTTGAACGCTCATGAGAAGCACTATTTACGGGCATTTTCAGACATGCGGATGATCTGTGTGTTCAATCCTCCCCTGACCGGAAAAGAGGTCCACGATAAGGATGGTGTCTATCCTCTTGTAGAAGACTGATGATAAAATAACCTTTTTTTATTTTCATTTTTATCGGACCTTTTGCATCAGATTTGATTTAAACAGTCAACTTTAGAGGGATCATATTTTCTTGTATCAATTTCACGAGAGGGAAAAATGATTGTGGGACCAACAAATCAGTCAGGCGTTTTAATTACGATCTGGAAATGCTCGAATATCTGATAAAATTATATATCAGATACCTCTTCAATGATACCAGGGCTGATATCATGGCCCATTATATAAATAGACCTCATGTCACTCTAAGAGAATTTGTGGATTTAATCTTGGGGTCTTTTCAGACTTTGATGTCATAATCAAAATAGTATTTGAGTCCTCAACTCAAACTGGTTGAGAAAGGCTAACAGATCAACCTTTGATGTTTGGATCAAGGCTGAATTTAAGAAGTGATAATAGAAAAAGAGTCATAGATGTTAGATACCCGAATCACAAATTCGGTTTTCTGGAACCTATTTCTTATCACCGCCGGTTCTTTCATTATTGCTCTGGCGCTGAAGGGAATAGCCTTTGAACACGCCTTTATTCCAGGCGGGATTTTTGGTGTGTCATCTCTGATTTATTTTGCGGCTGGACTGGGACACCCCAGTATCTGGTATCTGTTGTTCAATATTCCGCTATTTATAATAGCCTGGAAATTTATCAGCAAACGGTTTCAGCTATATTCCTTTTATGCCATGATTATTTTTACCGGCATTTATGCACTTTTGGATGTAAGGTTTCAAATCCATAACCAGCTTTATGCGGCAGTTACCTGTGGAGTAATGTCAGGTCTGGGGTGCGGCATCGTGTTGCGGTCGCTGGGGTCCAACGGCGGTCTAGATGTCATGGGTATATTATTTTATCAAAAATTCAATATCGGTCTCGGCAAATTTTATTTTTTCTTTAATGCTGTCCTGTATACATTTTGCTTTGTATACTTTGAAAATGACCTTGTTATTGCCTCCATGATAATGCTTTTCTGCAGCTCCTTTGCAATGGAGTATGCCCTTTCCATGTTCAGTCAGAGAAAAATGGTGCTGATTATTTCAGACAAACCCAAGGAGATTTCGGCCATGGTCAACCAACATTTCAAGATGGGCTCTACTCTTCTAAATGGGGTTGGAGGCTATTCCGGAGCACCGAAACAGATTGTTTTAACAGTAATCAATAATATTCAGCTCAAGAAACTGGAAGAAATCGTGTTTACCATTGATCCGGCCGCTTTGTTTATCGCTGAAAATACATTTTCTGTCATCGGCTCGAATCTCGCCCGACGGAAAATTTACTGATTTAACAGGCGTTAAAAACTATGTGCCTCGGCCACAGCGCTTTTAAATTTGCCTTAAGTCTTTGTTTATGAACACAGATTCTGATATCAAGAACATGATGACACAATGGTGATCAAAACGTATGTTTTGCTATGCACATTTCAAAAGGCATAATTTAGTATGTTTGTATTAGGATTACAGGGAAGCCCACGCAGCAAGGGGAATACAGGTATTTTACTTTCGGCATTCTTAAATGCTGCTGCAGGTATGGGTGCTCAAACAAGGTATCTGGATGTAGCTCACATGGCTATCTCTCCATGTACGGAATGCGGCATTTGCGAAAAGCAGGGCTTTTGTCCCATTGATGATGATATGCAGCAGATATATCCCCTGCTGCGTCGTGCAGACCTTATTGTAATGGCTACCCCTATATTTTTTTATGGTACTACAGCCCAGATAAAGGCCCTTATTGATCGATCCCAGGCCCTGTGGGCGAGAAAATATATACACAAACTCAACGATCCGCTTGGAAATTGGCGCAATGGTCTTCTTTTATCCCTTGGGGCCACAAAAGGAAAGGACCTCTTTGAAGGTGTAAGCCTTACGGCCAAGTACTTTTTTGATGCAGTAGGGGCACATTTTAAAGGCGGCCTTACTTATAGACAGATTGAAGAGCCTGGAGATATCAGAAAGCATACCACGGCCCTTGCAGATACAATCGAAAAGGCAAAGGCCCTTGTGACACCCTCGGTCAACAGGAAAAAAATCCTCTTTATCTGTACTGATAATACTTGTTTCAGCCAGATGGCAAGCGCATTTACACAATGCTGTTTTGGAGACAGAATTGAAGCTGAGAGTGCAGGGATCCAACCTGCACGTGAGATCAATGCGCTCATGATAGAGGCTATGGAAGAAAAAGGAATTGATCTGGCCTTTCGCAGACCCAAATCCATTGAACAAGCAATCCTTCATGGAAATCCTGATTTTGTCATATCCGTTGGCTGTGGAGAGACTTGTTCCATCTTACCAGGAATACCTTATCAGTATTGGCCTGTGGCGGATACTGCCGGCAAATCACTTGAAACCATGCGGCGGACAAGGGATGAAATAGAAGAGAGGATAAAAAGATTTAATTTTTGAATGAGCACCAAATAAAATACATCTCAGCGGAAGGATGAGTTTTTACTCGGGACAGATGGAACATATCATAGGCATTACGAAAGGCTTGCCTTACTCATAAATGGAGAGGAAAAACAAGGTCATGACGAGTGCGTAAGGCAACCTCTAAAATGTTGAAATTCTAATTGAATTGCCGAGCAGCTTTTCGCTACTAGCAACAACAGAATGTTGCAGAATTTTTTATAAAAGAATATTAGCATCAATATCGAGCAATGAGATTCGCAGTCCACCAGCCGACCTTTTTGCCTTGGCCAGGCCTGATTTACAAGACAATGCAGGTGGACGCATTGGTGTTTCTGGATCAGGTCCAGTATCCGAGGGGATTTTCCTGGATCAACCGGAATCGTTTAAAGTGCATGAGTGGACCGGTCTGGTTTACCATTCCGGTGGTCAAAAAGGGACAGGGTCTCCAGCCTATTGACCGGGTCCGCGTCTTGGATGTACACGGTTGGCGGCGTAAGCACCTTATGACACTGGAACACTGTTATAAGAATGCCCCGTTCTTTCAGGAACACTTTACTTTCTTTGAGCAGCTCTATAACACGGCGCCTGAAAAATTGATTTACTGGAACATGGCAGGCATTGACTATATTTTTCGCTATATTGATTTAAATAGCTCTTATCTTCTACAGTCAGAGATAGGCGTCGAGGCAAAGGGAACGGGTCTTCTGGTTGCCATTGCCGAAAAACTGGGTGCCAGTGAACTGGTGGCCCCCAGGGCAGGGAAAGGAAGGATCGATATTTCCCTGCTAAGGGATGCAGGTATAACTGTCCATTGGCTGGACTATCACAGTCCTGTCTATCCTCAACTCTGGGGAGAATTTGTCAAGGATCTGTCAGTTATGGATCTTCTTTTTAACTGTGGCCCATACAGCAGGAGGGTATTGGAACGGGCCCAAAAGTAGGACATGCTGTTCGATGGTTTGTCAAATATTGTTATTGGACGTGAGTTACGTCAGATATGACAAGGATAATCAGAGCAGACTATGCGGGTCCACATCCACTTCCATTCTTACGCTGTGTGGTACAATGTCTGCTTTTTTTGATAGCAGAATAGTGCAGAGTGCCCTCAGGTTCGAGAGTGAAGATGACTTTAAGAGTATCTGCCATCTATAGCGGTCTTTGATTTTTGCTCTTGGTGACGGTACCGGTCCCAGGACTTCAACTTGAGAGCACCCATTGCCCTTTATGCCTGCTGCAATTTTATTCGCCAATTTTGCAATGTTATCTGCAGTATTACAGACTTGGGCCTTTTCCCGACCGGAAAAGCGAAGATTAATCAATCGTCCAAAAGGCGGATATCCCAAAGTCTTTCTGAGCTTCGATTCCTTTTGATAGAAGGCGTTGAAGTCATGGGTGGTCGCACAGTTCAGAACAAAGTGATCCGGCAACCACGTCTGAATTATAACACGGCCGGGCTGTTCCCCTCGTCCTGCTCTGCCAGCCACTTGGGCAAGAAGCTGGAAAGTCCTTTCAGTTGCATGATATTCGGGAAAATTCAGGGATAAATCTGCGCATAATATACCTACAAGTGTAAGATAGGGGAAGTCGTGACCTTTGGTTATCATCTGGGTACCCACAAGTATATCAAGATCTCCATTCCTAAAATCGAGCACAATTTTCTCCATCTGCCTTCGAGCTTTTACTGTATCTCGATCCAGCCGCGCAATTCCGGCGTTTGGAAAAATCTCTTGAAGGTCGGCTGCTATTTTTTCAGTGCCGTAGCCGAAGGCCTTGACCGACTGTCCCCCGCATTCCGGGCAGACAGGCAGAGCAGTCGATTCCATCCCACAGTAATGGCAGCGAAGTACCCCATCTTTTTCACGGTTTGTTCTTTTATCGCTCCGATGCCAAGTAAGTGTGACCTCACAGTGGGGGCACCTGAACACATATCCGCAATCAGGACAAAAGACGTAAGTTGCAAAACCACGCCTGTTAAGAAACAACAGGACTTGCTCCCCTTTTTCTAAGGTAGCTTTGATCGCCTCTTGAAGTTCTTTTGAGAGCCATTCTGGTCTTATTGATCCTGATTTATACTGTTGTTTTTTCCCCCCTTTTTTTCTGCGATCCACTATTACTACGCCTGGAAGAGACCTTTTTGCCACTCTTTTTCTCATGGTAATAAGCTGATACCTGCCAGAAATGGCATTATTAAAACTTGAAACTGAAGGCGTGGCAGATCCCAGAATCACTGTTGCGTCCGACATACGGCCACGTAATAAGGCCATATCTCTTGCCTGGTATCGGAATTTTTCAGACTGTTTATATGATGGATCGTGTTCCTCATCTACTATAATGAGACCAATGTCATAAAAAGGCGCAAAAATCGCAGATCGTGTCCCGACAGCTATTCTGCTTTCTCCTTTTTTTATCCTGAGCCATTGATCACGTCTTTGTGCCTCCGTCAGACCGCTATGGAGTACCGTTACCTCATCACCGAATCTGGAAACGAAACATCCCGCTGTCTGGGTTGTCATGGCAATCTCAGGCACAAGTATCAACACATTTCGGTTTTGTCCGACGCACTTTTTGGCAGCTCGAAGATAGACCTCTGTCTTGCCACTTCCAGTTACTCCGTGTACAAGTATAGGGTGATAAGACTTGGTGGCAAGGGCGTCACAAACGGCATTAAAAACAATTTCCTGCTCTTCGGTGAGATGCCGAGGACTCTCGGTCGACCACGGAAGAAATTCCGGTCGGCAGTCTCTGCTATTCTGCAAACCGCCATTTATTTTTTCTATGCGTCGATTACGAGCGGATAGAAGCCCTGGCGGCAAAGCCTCGGCTATTACCTGTCCTATAGGATGAAAATAATATGATGAGGCCCATTCAAGAAAACTGATCAGGGATTCAGGTAAAAGAGGTTGTTTGTCAAGTACCCTTTTTACACTTTTTAAATTCACAGAAGGCCGCTTTTCTGCGGAGGTTGCCCATACCACGCCGACCATGTTTCTGCGACCTACAGGAACCAGAACTCGAGCACCTTTAATGGGACAAACACTATGTTCTGATAATGTGTAAGTAAGGGCCGTATATATTGGCAAGGGTACTACAACATCTATAAGTCTATCGCCGCTCTGGGTATTGAGCTCAAGAGTTGTTTTATCCTCCGTTATGGAAGAATATTCGTCATTCATCCAGACTGGCGACCAGTTTTTTAAGATACGACTTGAAGCTTTCAGCCAGATCTGGATGTGCTAGGGCATAATTCACAGTGGCCTGCAGGTATCCCATTTTGTCTCCGGCATCATACCTATTGCCCTTGAACTTATAGGCGTAGAGCCCCTGTTCTTTTCTGAGACAGTCCAATGCATCCGTTAGCTGGATCTCTCCGCCCACACCTGGTAAAGTCCTGTCAAGGCAACTATATATCTCGGGGCTTAATACATACCGGCCGATTATCGCTAGGTCGGATTTTGAGGTACCAGGAGAAGGCTTTTCAATCAGCCTCTCTACTTTATAGACCCCTTCCGCCACTTCTTCACCCTCTACTATCCCGTATCTGTGAGCTTCATCCAAGGGGACCTTTTGTATGGCAACAACGGAAGTCTGAAATTTATCAAACACCTTTAGCATTTGGAAGACACATGGAACCGTTGCATCTACCATGTCGTCACCAAGCACAACCACAAATGGCTCATTGCCTATTACCGGTTCTGTGACTTTTATAGCGTGTCCGAGACCCAGAGGCTCTTTCTGCCGGATCGAAACAACCTCGATAAGACCTGAAATATGTCGAACTTCCCTGAGAAGATCTATCTTACCCTTTTGGGCTAAAAAGGTTTCAAGTTCAAAGGAATAGTCGAAATGGTTTTCAATAGCTGCCTTCCCGGAGGCGGTTACAAGAACCACCTCTTTTATGCCGGATGCCACTATCTCTTCCACAATATATTGAATGGTTGGACGGTCCACCACCGTCAGCATTTCTTTGGGGATGGCCTTTGTGGCGGGTAAAAATCTAGTACCGAGGCCTGCTACCGGGACTACTGCCTTTTTAACATTCATCACCAAACTCCTTATCCATCCTGAGAACCCAAGCTTAAAAGCAATAAGAATTTCAGATAGACTCAGATTATTGAGATTTTTTCAAACTTATGAATAATCTATTATGTAAGAATATCCTCTAAAATCTGGGTCACATTTAACTCGATAGCGCAAGGATTTTCATTCTAGACAAGGACCGCAATGATAACAATGTATTTGCTAGTGAAATTCGTGTGAAAGATTTTTGTCAACTTCGTCTAAGGGACGACAAATTCATTTTCTAGCGCAAAATTAGAAACTAAATTCATATAATGTATATATCACGTTGCTATCATTTTTCTGAGGCACGAACCAGCCTTGATTCTACAACTAACCAGTTAACTCTTGCCAGCCAGGCATCCAGATAAGCTAGCGGTTGTCCTATAAAATCCAGTACGTATGCATGTTCAGCCATATCCACGACAAGCAGTGGATCAAGCCCCACCGGCCATTCTGAGTCGTTGTCCAGCCCGAAAATTACAGGTCGTCTTACTTGATTATCCCACGCAAGTGCTCCCCAAGCCCTGACTGCCATAGCAGTGGCCCTGAATTTTATCCACCACTGATCAAAGGAACCATATGATTCCTGCAGGGCCATGGCGATTTTTTGGTCTGGCTTGTAACTTTTAGGTGTCAATGCGTCAAAATACAATTCATGAAGTCTGACTGAGTTGCGCAATTCGATCCACGCCCTGACGTGATCGCGCCATCTGCAGGCGAGCGGATTGGCTGAAGCGAGGTCAATTGTTCGTTTACTGGAATCCACCTCAGAGAGTTTCTGGCGATATGTTTCAAGAAGTGCTAGATGCTCTCGAATAATCGTTGCTGAGAATCCCTCAAGCGCTCCGATCAAACCCCTATATTTCTGGATATCTGAAGTAACTGTATTTTGGCCAGTCTTTCCCTGCGTCGACAGAGGCTCTTTTGCTGATGCCTCTGAAAATCCGGCAGCTATGACAGCGGCGCCGGCCAATCCTCGTAAAAAGCTGCGACGGTCAAGGTTATGTTCATCCATTATGCACCTTTTCTGCGGTGAGGGCCTATCCACTTAGTCCTCAATTTCAAATCTCAATCCGTGAATGTTAAGCAAATAATCAAATTCTATAAATCAGCTTAATATAAGGTACGACAAATTCAAGTGGAGGGTATTCAAATAGCTAAAATTAAAGGCATCTAAAGATATGAATGTCGGCATTTCTGATACCGGTCTATGTAGCTATCTGATTTATCTGATCTATGTGGATGCGTTGGCCTGGGTATTGTAAAAAGAATAAGAGAATTGAAATTTCTGATGAGAAAATAATATTATCTAAATCCTTAATACCCTGCCGTATATTTTTTTATTTGCTTTCGCACTAAAATATCTCCTCTTCCACCTTGGACTTGCATTCAAAGAAGACCTTGTAACCCATTTTTTGGGTTTCCAGAGCCGAGGGGAGAATTTGCGAAAGATTTTTTATGTCAGAGGGACTTAATGTTAAATCTGCTCCCATTGAAAAGGCCTGTAAGGAGTCGAGACGATTTCCCTCCGGATGAACATGAGCCACGAAGATCTTTCTGCGTATGTCTATAAAAAGAGAGTTTATATATTCCTGTATATTTGTTAGATCATCTTCTGCTTTCAGTCCATTTTGGTATAAAAGTATAAAATCATATATGTGATATCTAAACCTGGACATTATATCATTTTGTTTATTAATAAATCTTACCTCATACCCCAGAAAACCCAGAACTTTTTGTAACTGTTTCTTTAATTCGGTCTCAGGACAATAGATAAGTGCTGTCTTGGTGCCAGGCTCAAAAGATTCAAAGCCTTGCAAATCATTCACACAGGTCTTTTCACCTATAGATACCGCGATTTTACTGGAGGGGACCTCAATTTTTATTCGTTTCTTACAGTTTGGGCATGTAAAAGATGCTACTTTGCTCGATGGTAACTTTTCTTCGGCTATTTTATAGTGTCTGTTACAGCCGGTACAGATTATATCCACTTTACTCTCTCCTGGACTCGAAAAGATCCTTGGGTGTATCGTCCCAATCGACATCTATGCTCAGCCCATCGATATCAGATGTCTTCTCGCCTCTTCGACTCTTGATCATATCGATACCGCGGCGAGTGCTTGCACGGTTACTGGCGTATGCCAAAGATGTATCCTCGTCGATCAGGCCTTGTTCGAAGAGCCTTACGATATGCTGATCAAAGGTCTGCATGTTATACGCCTGACCGTTTTCTATAATGTCGTAAAATGTCTTTCCTTCGCTTTCTCCATTTATGATAGAGTCCTTGACACGGATGTTAGTCTGCATTATCTCAAAAACGGCGATTCTTCCCCCGTTTATTTTAGGCAACAATCTTTGCCCTACCACCCAGCGTAACGAATCAGCCAGTCGCGATCTGATCTGTTGTTCTTCCTCTGTTGTATACATGCCTAAAATACGATTGATTGTGTTTCCGGCGCTCACCGTATGAAGAGTGCTGAATACAAGATGGCCTGTCTCTGCAGCATTAAGTGCTACATCCACCGTCTCTCTGTCACGGATTTCTCCAACCAGTATCACGTGGGGTGCCTGACGCAGGGCTGCTCTTAATCCGCTGGCAAAGGCATCAACGTCTTTGCCAAGCTCTCTTTGATTAAAAGTGGCCTTTTTATGAGAATGGACGAATTCAATAGGATCCTCCAGGGTAATTATATGCAGTTGTTCTCTATTGTTAATTTCGTTCAAAATGGCGGCAAGAGACGTGGTTTTGCCCGTACCTGTGGCACCTGTAAAGAATATGATGCCATTTTTTTCTTTAGCCATTGTCTTGAAGCAATCAGGCAAACCAAGGTCCTCAATGCTCGGGATTTTGCTCTCCAGTTTACGCATTACGATGCCGTAGTTACCTCTTTGAGAAAACACGTTTACACGAAACCTGGGACCATTGGGCAAAACATAGGACAGGTCACATGAGCCATGCCGAAATAGATCTGCTAAAAGGCGCCGGTCATTATTTATTAAGGTCAGGGCCAGTTGCTCTGTCTGAAAGGGGACAAGGTAACTGGTGGCAAGATCCATAACAACAGGATGAAGCTTACCATCTGCGGCTACTTGATATGGCCGGCCAACCGTAAAGTTCAAATCAGATATCCTTGGATGGGCACCAAGCATAATGGTCAGAATTCTATCCAAGTCCGCCTGCTTCATCTTAAGCAACCTCTGTAAAGTCCGCGGGTGCGCTTTTGGCAAAAGGTTTGAACTTAGCCTTGTCAACACACTTGTTATAGGCTTCGTCGGGGTCTATTCTTCCGTTTTGCATTAGATCCATAATGGCATCGTCCAATGTCTGCATACCGAATTTTTTGCCTGTCTGCATGGAAGAAGGGATCTGATAAGTCTTTCCTTCCCGGATAAGGTTCCTGACAGCAGGAGTGGCAACCAAGATCTCAAAGGCAACACATCTGCCTTTTATATCTATTCGCTTGAACATGGTCTGAGATATCACAGACCTCAAAGCATCAGCAAGGGTCGCCCGGACCTGAGGCTGCTGGTTGGTAGGAAATATTTCAATAATCCTGTCTACAGTTTTTGCTGCGCTTATGGTGTGCAAAGTACCCATAACCAGGTGGCCGGTCATTGCCGCCTCAATGGCCAGAGAAATTGTTTCCAAATCTCTCATTTCACCCACTAGAATTATGTCAGGATCCTCACGCAGGGCCCCTTTAAGAGCTGTACCAAACGACCTGGTATGAGAACCAACCTCCCTGTGATTTACAAGACATCCTTTATTTTCGTGTACAAACTCAATCGGGTCTTCTATAGTAATAATGTGATCTTTACGATTACGATTTGCATGATCTATAATTGCTGCAAGGGTGGTGGATTTGCCACTTCCAGTCGGCCCTGTAACCAATACCAGACCTCTGGGTAACATCGACAGCTTTGTCATGATAACTGGAAGTCCTAGTTGTTCCGCCGTCAAAATTTTACTTGGAATTTCCCTGAATACACCGCCGATGCCGTTTTTTTGCATAAAAAAGTTGGCCCTGTATCTTGCAAGACCCGGAATTTCATATCCAAAGTCAACATCGCCTGTTTCTTCAAATACTTTTATCTTATTTTCAGCGGCAATTTCATAGAGCATTGCCTTTAATTCATCATTTTCCAATATCTTGTATTTTATACGCTGGAGGCTTCCTCTAATTCGAAAAATGGGGGGAGAGCCCGATGCCAGATGGAGGTCAGATGCCCCCTGTTCATGCATCAATTTAAAAAAAGCGTCTATTCTGGCCATTTAAAAGAGTTTACCTCCTGTTCAAATATCACAACATTTTCGTCTGACTACTTTATCGGACCAATGTCTTGAAAGACTTAAATGAAAGGAAATCCCGAAATTTGAGCTGTGAACCTGTAAATTCCCGCGATGAAAGTTTAACTCTTGATCGCCGGTTGTCTGAAAGTTATACTGCCGTCTATTTTCGAATCCATAAAAGGCCTCTATTTTTTTTACTTCCAATAAAATTCGCTTTGAGGGACTTTTTAGATGCTGCTAGGGGGCATAGCAGGCTGTTTGGTAAAAATCTTATAAGTCCAAACAGAATTCTGACTTAATTTTTAATAGACTGAAAAAATCTGAAACATTATTCTAAAAAAAGCCGATATACCAGGTAAAGAATTTTTTCAATATAAATTGCTTAATCGCATCTACAACTGATCTGTGTGCGCGTAATGTCCAGGCAGACCGAAAAATTGGAGAAACCCAGCAAAATGGATTTTCCATTGGAATCATAAAAAATTTTTAATATTTAGCCATGATATCCCTTGAGTTATCAATTATTCGATTTAAAGATGTTTTTAAAAAATATTCGCCTGAAAATGTTATTTTTTCCGGCATTGATTTGGAAATCGAAAAAGGTGAATTCGTTTTCTTGACTGGTCCCAGTGGCATAGGGAAAAGCACTATGCTACGCATCCTTTTTTGTGCAGAACGTCCAACGTCGGGAGAGATATGGGTGGACGGTATGGCACTTTCATCCCTTTCAAATGCCCAGGTGCCATATCTGCGTAGAAAGATCGGTGTAATCTTCCAGGACTTTAAGCTTCTTTCAAATCGTACCATATTCGATAATGTTGCCCTGAGTTTGGAAGTGATTGGTCTAGGGAAGAAGCAGGCAGAACAAAGAGTAATGCAGGTATTGGAAGGGGTTGGGCTTAAGGGGAAAATGGGTCAGTATCCGTTGCGGCTATCAGGAGGAGAACAACAGCGCGTGGCTATTGCCAGAGCGGTGGTGAATAGACCTGCTATAATTCTTGCCGATGAACCTACTGGCAACCTGGATCTGCAAAGGACTGAAGAAGTAATGATGCTCATGGAAGAATTAAATGCCAGAGGGGCAACTATTATTTTTGCGACTCACGATGAAAGACTTTTTGAAAATACCCATCGCAGAGTGCTAAGATTCCATAATGGAAAAATCAGGACCTGATCATGAGTTTGGCTATTCTTTGCCGAAGGGCATTTTTTGACCTCAGACAAAACTTTTTTGGTCAGCTTATCACCACAATGGTGGTGAGCCTCTCCATCCTGATTTTCGCTTTTTTTACTTTGCTGTACTTTAACCTTCAGGACTTTGTTGATAGATTCGGTACAGAGCTTGGCCTGACAATCTTTCTCACTAAAGAGGCACCACAAGACCGAATTCCATATCTCTACCAGAAGCTCACAGACCTGTCGGAAGTTGAAAAGGTAACATATATATCTTCAGAGGAGGCCTTTAGGAGGTTAGAGCATTTTCTAAAGGAGGAAAAAGATGTGCTTGAAGGAGTTGATCCGGAATTTCTACCTCCTTCTTTTGAAATTCAGATCAACAGGGCCGTATTCCAGTTGGATAGAATTAAGCAACTGGCCGGCGAAATAGGTGCGTGGCCTGAAGTGTCCAAGGTCCAATTTGGACAGGAGTGGATAGACAGACTACATGTTTTTTCAGATCTTGTTCGGACCATCGTGGCGATCATTGGAATTCTTCTATTATTTACGGCCGCCTTTGTGGTTACAAATACCATAAAGCTTACTGTTTATGCTAGAAAAGAAGAACTGGAGATAATGCGTCTCGTTGGGGCAACAAATATGTTCATACAAGGTCCTTTCCTTGTTGAGGCCTTTCTGCAGGGTCTTCTGGGCTCAAGCCTTGCTTTGGGAATCGTCTTTGCCGGCTACAGTTTTTTG